>DQOE01000245.1 GCA_015658765.1 Verrucomicrobiota bacterium
CCGCCCAGGGGGCCGCCGGCAATATCCGCGTTAATCCGGGTGAATTGGCCTCGACTGGGCATGAGCCCGTGGTTGAGGGTGTCGTAGGCGAAAAACAGCCCCAGCTTGGAAACCAAGCGGTCGTTGTTCAACTCGGCCAACTCCCCCTGATGCAGCCGGTCCATGTCGTAGGTCCAGTCAAAGGGGTTGGCTGACAGGCTGTCGGGATGTTCCCTGGGCAAGTCGTATCCCATGGCCAAGCCGTTGGTGAGCATGTCGTGCTCCATGAGCATTTCGGCATAAGAGGAGCGGTCGAAAATGCCTACGGACTCGAAGGTGAAGTTGACTCCCCCGGAGGTGAAATCGTCCCAGAGCTTCCGGGCGAAGCCCAGCTTTATGCCGGTCTGGTGCTGCTCGTAGTAGCGGCTGAAGTACTGGATCTCGCGGTGGTACAGATCCACGGACAAACGCTGTTTGCGGTTGAGAAAATACGGCTCCTCGAAGGTGATCTGGTAATCCTGCCGGCGCGTGCCGGCGGTGATTTGCAGGCGGAATTTCTGCCCGCCCCCGGTGAAGTACGGTGGCTTGAACAGGTCGAAGTTGCCCTGCACGTAGCCCACTTGGGCAAACATCGCCTCGATGGAACTGTACCCAAACCCCATGATGAGGCGGCCGGTTCGGCCCTCCTTCACCCCGATGATGAGATTGCGGCGGTTGGGCAGTTCGGGGATTTTCTCGACCTGCGTGTCGACACCGTCAAAGAGCCCGGTGCCCTCAAGGCGGATTTTGCTCAACTCGACTCTGACCATGTCGAACACTTCGCCGGGGTAGATCGCCAATTCGCGCCGAATCACCTTGTCCTTGGTGCGGGTGTTTCCGCGAATTTCCACCTTCTCCACGAAGTTCAACTCACCCTCGCTGATGCGGTAAACCAGATCCATCGTGCCCTGGTCGGTGTTGGGCACCTTGGACACAAGCACGCGGGTGTCGAGGTAACCGTAGGTCTCGTAAAAATCCCGGACGGCTTCCCGGTCCTCGCTCAAGCCACTGGGGGTGAAGATGGTGCCCTCCAGCATCACCGGCGCCACTGCCCTGTTGCGAACCTGCACGCCACGGCGTATTTCGTCCCCGGTAAAGATCGTGGTGCCCTCGAAGGTGACGTTGCCTACCTGGTAACGGTAGCCCTCGTACAGGTCGAGGCGGATCACCATCCGGTCATCCTCGGAGTCCTCAAACTCAATCTCACGAATCTTGAAGTCGATGTAGCCTTCGTCCTGATAAAACTGGACGAGCATCTCGAGATCCTCATCCCACTGGTCTGTCTCGAATTTGCCGCTGGAAGTCAGCCAGGACATCCACCAATGCCTGCGCGTCTTGAACACCTTGCGCAACTCGCGCTGGGAAAAGGCAACGGCATTCTCGAACACGATGTCCTCAATCTTGACCTTCCGCCCCGGGTCAAACTGGAAGACGACCACCGCCTGGCCAAGCGCCTCGTCGTGCCGGACCTCGTACCCCACCTTGGCCTGGTCGTAGCCCCCTTTTTGGTATTCCTTTTGGAGGAGGCGTGTGTCGGAGAAAATTCTCGGCCGGTTGAGGGTCTCCCCGGTGCGGGAGCGGATTTTTTTGCGAAGCTTGTTTCCCTTGAACTTGCGGCCACCGGTGTTGCCCTCGAACAGAATCTCCGTGACCACCGGCTTGGCCACCAGCGTGTAGGTCACCTCCACTCCGCCGGCAACCTGCTTGTCAGTCACGTAAACGTTCTCAAAAAACCCGGTGTTGCGGAGGTTGTGGATGTCGTCATCGCTGGCTTTGCGCGAGTAGGGTCCACCTGCCTTGAGCCGGATATTGGCCCGGATCAACTGCTCGCTGGCCGCCGGCTGCCCCTCGTGCTGGATGATTATTTTTTGAACCAGCAGCGCCCTGGGAGCCGGGCCGCTGATTTGCCCCCAAGCCTGTCCGCCCCACAGCAGCACACAGACGATGATCGCTTGGCCAAGCGCGCGCAGCCACCGCGCCGGGTTAGTCAACCTGCGGGACGTCGTCGCTGCTGATCTTGGCTGCATTCTCAAATCTTGTGAATCCCTTCAAAAAGGTCAGGCGCACATCCCCGGTCGGGCCGTTGCGCTGCTTGGCAATGAGCAGGTTGATCTGCTCGGCTTCACTTTCCGCCTCATCGCCGTCGTCATCCGCTCCACCCGGCTTGTATAAAAGCCCCACCAGATCGGCATCCTGCTCGATCGCGCCGGACTCGCGTAGATCCGACAGGCGGGGCTTGCGGTTTTTGTCCTTCTCCAGTTCACGGTTAAGCTGGCTCAACACGATGATGGGGACACTCAAATTCTTGGCCAAGGCCTTGATGCCGCTGGAAATCTCCGCAATTTCCTGCTGGCGGTTCTCCCCGCCGCGGCGCGAAGTAGAATGAAGCAGTTGCATGTAGTCAATGACAAACAACTTGATGCCGTGCTGCTGCCACATGCGGCGCGCCCGCGCCTTGAGCTGAAGAATCGAGAGGCCGCCTGTGTCGTCGATATGCAGCCCGGAGTTGGTTAATTTACCGGACGCATCAACAATTCGCGGGAATTCCCTGGTTTGCAGAAGCCCTTCGCGCATATCGCGCAGGTTGATTCGGGCCAGCGAGCAGATCATGCGCATGACCAGCGCGTCCGCCGACATCTCGAGGCTGAACACCCCCACCGGCAGCCCACCTTTCAGCGCAACATGCTCCACGATGTTCATCGCCAGCGAGGTCTTGCCCATGCTCGGCCGGGCCGCCACGACGATCATCTCGCCGCCGTGCAGCCCCGTCGTCATTCGGTCAAAATCAGTGAAGCCCGTCTCGATGCCCGTGGTGGCTCCCTTGTCTTTGAAGTATTGTTCAATCTTGCCGACCGCGTTTTTGACATGCTCCTGGATGGTTGCGTTGTTGGAGATGCTTTGCTCACGCTGAATATCCAGCACCGCCTGCTCCACCTCGCCGATCAGGCTCTCCACCTCATCGCTCCCTTCATACGCATCGGCGATCGCCTTCGTGCAGGTGTGGATCACCTTCCGCAGGAGCGCCCGATCCCGCACGATGTCAAAGTAATACTCAAGGTTCGCGGCTGACGGCACCCCGTCCTGCAACTCGGCCAAATAGGCCACGCCGCCGATGTTGTCCAGTTCCCCGTCGGTGCGCAATTGGTGCGACAATGTCAGCAGATCGACCGGCGTGTTACGTTCGCTCATCTGCACCAACGCCGAGTAGATCGCCTTGTGGCGGAGGTCATAAAACACCGACTCGTCCTTGACCTTCTGAATGCAGGCGGGGAGATTTTCCTTTGGGTCAAGCAGGATGCAGCCCAGCACCCCCTGTTCGGCGGCGGTGTCGTGCGGCGGCGTCCGGTCCAGCGGAATGGAGGCGATTGATTCCCTTTTTCGCGGTGTTTTTTTCAGATCCGCGGACTCGGTGGGCGGCATATCCAAGACATCAGGCACGACTCAAGGAAACCCCAAACCCGGCACCGACGCAACGAATAGAACTTGAAAACTTGCTCGGTGCTTATCGACAAGGTATCCCCAGCACTTGGCCAAGCGGCCTACGCGCTTGCCCCGCTTGGCCAAGTCGCGGAAGCTTCGCGCCTGTTCGACGGATGGCCTTGGATCAATCAAACCTCAACAAACTGCGCGACATCGTCGGCGCGGAAAATGTGCTGACGTCAAGGGAGGACCTCATCCCGTACGCTTTCGACGGCACGGCGGCGATGAAGGAAATGCCGGGGAGTGTGGTGTTCGCGGTGAGCACGGAGCAAATCAGCGCGGTACTCAAGCTGGCCAATGACACCGAAACGCCGGTGGTCACGCGCGGCTCGGGCACCGGCCTCAGCGGCGGCAGTGTTCCCGCGGCGGATTGCATCGTGCTGTGCACGGTGAAAATGGGCGCGATTCTGGAGGTGGACGCGGCGAACCTCACCATGACGGTGGAGCCGGGCGTGACGACGATTCAAATCGCCGAGGCCGCCGAGAAGGCCGGGCTGTTTTATCCGCCGGATCCGGGCTCGATGAAGATTTCCACCATCGGCGGCAACGTCGCTGAAAACTCCGGCGGACTGCGCGGGCTTAAGTACGGCGTCACGCGCAATTACGTGATGGGCATGGAGGTCGTGCTGCCGGACGGCGAGGTGATGAGGCTCGGCAACAAGTGCGTGAAAGACGTCGCCGGCTTTTCGCTGAAGGACGTGATGATTGGCAGCGAAGGCACGCTCGGCGTCATCACCAAGGTGCTGCTGCGGCTCATCCCGAAACCGGCCGCGAAGAAAACGATGGTCGCCACCTTCGACGCGATGGATGCCGCCGCGCAAACGGTGAGCGACATTATCGCCGCGCAAATCATTCCGTGCACGCTGGAGTTTCTTGACCGCACCACGATTCATTGCGTGGAGGATTTTGCCAAGGTCGGCCTGCCGCTCGATTGCGAGGCGTTGTTGCTGATGGAAACCGACGGCCACCCCGCCGCCGTCGCCGAGGAAGCCGCCAAGATGGAGGAACTGGCCAAGGCCAACGGCGCGATGGAAGTGCGCGTGGCCAGGGACGCCGCCGAGGCCGCGCAGCTCGCCACCGCCCGCCGCAGTGCCTTCAGCGCGCTCGCCCGCTTGGCACCGACAACCATCCTCGAGGACGCCACCGTGCCGCGCAGCGAACTGGCCCACATGATTCGTTTCGTCGCCGAGGTCGCCAAGAAACACGAGTTGAAAATCGGCACCTTCGGCCACATGGGCGACGGTAACCTGCACCCGACCTTCCTCACCGACGAACGCAACGAGGCTGAAATCCACCGCGTGCACGAAGCGTTCAAGGAAATCTTCGACGAAGCCATCCGCCTCGGCGGCACCATCACCGGCGAACACGGCATCGGCCTCGCCAAGAAAGAGTTCCTCCCCAAGTTCGCCGGCGCGGCCCAGATGCGAGTCATGCGCGAACTCCGCAAAGCCCTCGACCCAAAAGGCATCCTGAACCCCGGCAAGATGTTTGACTGAAAACCGGTTTTGCAGCACATTCGAGCCATGAGCAGTACGATGGAAAAACTCACCGATGAAGTCATGGCTCTCCCCTCCGAGGCCAAGAGGATTCTGGCCGATCGATTGGCGGAAAACCTCAGCAACGATACTGAGACAGCCTTCCACAAAAACTGGGCGACGGAAGCCATACGGCGGAGAGATGAAGTGCGAAGCGGGCAAGTCAAAACCGTCCCCGTGGATGAAGCTCTGGCTCAGGTTCGTCGGTCAGTCTCCCGGTGAGAATTGAAATTCATCCGGACGCGCTATCAGAGTACACACAAGCGGCTTCCTACTACGCAAAGCAACAGGATGGATTGCAGCACCGCTTCATCGAGCACGTCGAGCAGACCATTCAAAAAATCCAAAACGATCCTGAACGATATCGTTTTTTTTGAAGAGGATGTCCGCCGCTGTTTAACCCCTGTTTTTCCCTACGCCGTTTTGTACACCATCGAGCCGGAATTCATTCACATCGCTGCCGTAACCCATTGCGCCCGTCAGCCGGGTTATTGGAAGGAGCGCTTGGCTGATGACTGATTCTCCACAGCAGCGGCACGCGGCCTTGGCCGAGGAGATTCGCAGGCACGACAGGGCGTATTATGTCGAGGCGCAGCCGACGATCAGCGACCGCGATTACGACAAGCTTTACCGCGAGCTGCTCGACCTCGAGGCGGCGCAGCCGCAACTCCGCACCGCCGACTCGCCGAGCCAGCGCGTTGGCGGCGCGCCGATCGACGGCTTCGAGACGGTCCGGCACGCGATGCCGATGATGAGCCTCGACAACACCTACTCGCAGGAGGAGGTGCGCGACTTTGTTGTCCGCGTGCAAAAGCTCCTGCCCGGCGAGCCGCTCGAGTGGCTCGTCGAGCCCAAGGCCGACGGCGTCGCGATCAGCCTTCGTTTTGAGGATGGCCTGTTCACCCTCGGCACCACCCGCGGCGACGGCATTGCCGGCGACGACGTCACGGCCAACCTCCGCACCATCCGCACCATCCCGCTCCGGCTCAATGCGCTTGGCCAAGCGGACGCCCCCGGAGTGCTCGAGGTGCGCGGCGAGGTGATCATGACGCGCTCCGGCTTCGCGCAGCTCAATCGCGAGCGAGCCGACGCCGGCGAGCCGCTCTTCGCCAACCCCCGCAACGCCACCGCCGGTTCGCTTAAGCAGCTCGACTCCGCGCTCGTGGCCAGGCGGCCGCTCGACATCGTCCTGTACGGCAGCGGCGAGATCATCGGCGGCCCGGCGATCGACTCGCAATCCGGCCTGCTCGACGCGCTTGGCCAGCTTGGTTTCCGCACGCCGCAACACACGTGGTGCTGCTCCGGCGTGGACGACGTCCTCGACGCCATCGCCGAGTTGGACCGCGTCCGGCCCGGCTTCGACTACGACACCGACGGCGCTGTCATCAAGCTGAACCGCTTCGACCTGCGCGAGCGCGTCGGTGCCACCGCCAAGGCGCCGCGCTGGGCCATGGCCTTCAAATACGCGCCCGAGCAGACGCAAACCAAGCTCAACGCGATCACCGTCCAGGTCGGCCGCACCGGCACGCTCACGCCGGTCGCCGAGCTGGAGCCGGCTTTCCTCGACGGCTCGACGATCAGCCGCGCCACGCTGCACAACGAGGACGAAATCGCCCGAAAAGACATCCGCGTCGGCGACACGGTTCTCATCGAGAAACGCGGCGATGTCATCCCCGGGGTCATCAGCGTGCTGAGGGAACTGCGACCGGCCGGCGCCGAGCCGTTCGATATGCAGGGCGCCACCGGCGGCCGGTGCCCCGAGTGTGGCGGCGAGATCCGCAAGGACGAGGCGTTCGTCGCGTGGCGCTGCATCAACCTGCAATGCCCCGCGCAGGCGGCGCAACGGCTCGAGCATTTTGCCGCCCGCGCCGCGCTCGACATCGAGTGCCTCGGTGACATCGTCTCGGACAAGCTCGTTGAGCGCCAACTGGCCCGCGGCCCCATGGATCTGTTCGGGCTGACCGTCGAGCAGCTTGGCCCGCTGAACCTGGGCACCGACGACGAGCCGCGGATGTTCGGCGAGAAGAATGCCACCAAGCTCGTCGAGTCGGTCGCGCGCGCGCGCGGCATGGGGCTGGATCGCTGGCTGTTCGCGCTGGCCATCCCGGAGATGGGCCGGACGATCGCCGGTAGCTTAGGCAAGTTTCACGACGACCTGCCGGCCGTCGCCGCGTCGCCGTTGCTGCGCAACGTCATCGCGCTGGACGAAAAAGTCGCCGAGACGGTTCGGATCAATCCGCGCTCGCGAAAAAACCGGCCGAACTCGGACGCCGACAAGGCCAAGCGCGAGCAGCAGTACAAAAACTTGGTTGCAGAAATCCGCGAAATGCTCGGCGGCTTGGTGTCGCTTGGCTTCGCGAAAATCTCGAAAGAGAACGGCAGCCACCCGCCCAACTACACGACCGAGGTCGGCCCGTCGGTGGCGCGTTCCGTGCTCGATTGGTTTGCGTCCGGGATCGGCCACGCCACGCTCGAGCGCCTGGCCAAGCTCGGCATCGACCCGCGGGGTGACAGGCCAGGCGGCGGCGTGTTCGACGGGAAAACCTTCGTCATCACCGGCACGTTGCCGACGATGAGCCGCGACGAGGCCAAGGCGAAGATCGAGGCCACCGGCGGCAAAACCACCGGCACCGTCAGCAAAAAAACCGACTACCTCCTCGCCGGCGAAAAGGCCGGCTCAAAGCTGGCCAAGGCCAAGGCCCTCGAAATCCCCATCCTCGATGAAGCAACTTTTCTCGAGCTTTGCGGGGGTGAATAGCGGAGAAAAAAGAAGTGGCGGAGAGAGAGGGATTCGAACCCTCGATAGGCGTTAACCTATACTCCCTTAGCAGGGGAGCGCTTTCAACCACTCAGCCATCTCTCCGAGCGGGCCGCGCAGCTTGGCCAAGCGCTCGGCTTGGGTCAAGGCATCATTGGCCCGCGAAGAGGTCCAACTGCGGCGCGGGCTCGATCCGGCGGAGTTTTTCTCGCTCGACGCTCTGCCGCGAGACGTAGCGCGCCTCCCCGTCGGGAGAAAGTTCCGTCTCCTCGAGGTTGCGCAGGATGGCCTTGGCCCGCTCGATGACCGGCTTGGGCACGCCTGCCAGGCGCGCGACGTGGATGCCGTAGCTCTTGTCCGCGCCGCCCTCGACGATCTTGTGCAGGAACACGATCTGTTCGTTCCACTCGCGAACGGCGACGTTGAAGTTGCGCAGGCGCGGCAGTCGGTCGGCCAGCTCGGTCAGCTCGTGGTAATGCGTCGCGAAGAGCGTCTTTGCGCCAACTTGGTTGTGCAGATGCTCGACGATCGACCACGCCAGGCTCAAGCCGTCGAACGTGCTCGTGCCGCGCCCGACCTCGTCGAGTATGACCAAGCTCCGGTCGGTGGCATTGTTGAGAATGTTCGCCGTCTCGGTCATCTCAACCATGAAGGTCGATTGGCCACGCGACAGGTCGTCGCTCGCGCCGATGCGGGTGAAGATACGGTCCACCAGGTCCACCCGCGCGCGCTTGGCCGGCAGAAACGAGCCGGTGTGTGCCAGCAACGCCAGCAGTGCCACCTGCCGGATGTACGTGCTTTTGCCGGCCATGTTCGGGCCGGTGATGACGGCGATTTGCTGGCTGTCGCTCTCGAGTTGTGTGTCGTTTGGCACGAACGGCTCGCCAACCATCGCCTGCTCGAGCACGGGGTGGCGGCCCTCGTCGATTTGCAGCATGCCCTCGTCGCGCACCTCTGGGCAAACGTAGCCGTGCAGCCGCGCGACCTCGGCGAAACCGGCCAGCACATCGAGCTGCGCCAGCGCCGAGGCGATTTGCTGAATCTGCCGCAGCGACTGGAGCACCTGCTCGCGCACGCGCTGGAACAACTCGTACTCGAGCTTTTGGCTGCGCTCCTCCGAGCCTAGGATTTTCCCCTCCATCTCCTTCAGCTCGGGAGTGATGAAGCGTTCGGCGTTGGCCAGCGTCTGCTTACGCATGTAATGCTCAGGCACCTTGTCGAGGTTTGTCTTGGTTACCTCGATGAAATAACCGAACACGGAGTTGAACCGCACCTTGAGCGAGGTGATGCCGGTTTTTTCCGACTCGTCTTTTTGGAGCTGGGCGATCCAGTCCTTACCCTCGGTGGCACCGCTGCGGAGTTCGTCGAGCGCCGGGTCGAAGCCTTCGCGGATGATGCCGCCGTCCTTGAGCGCCATCGGCGGGTCATCGGCGATCGCTCGTGAAATCAGGTTGGTCACCTCGGGCAGCTCATGCAGTTGGCAACCCAGCTCGCTCAACAACGGCGGCGGGCCGTCCGGCTCGGCATCGTCGAAAATTTCCTCGCTCAGCGTCGGCGCGATGGGGTCGACGGCGCTTTGCACCTTGGCGATCATGCCGCGCAGCGCTGGCAATTGGCCAAGCGCGCCGCTCAACTGCACCAAGTCGCGGGCGTTGCCGGAGCCGATGCTCAACCGGCTGATCGTCCGCTCGAGATCGCGAATTTCCTTCAGGCTGTCGCGGAACCGATCCAGCGCCGGGCTGTTGTGGATGAACTGGCCAAGCGCCGCCTGCCGCCGCCGGATCGTCTCGACCGACGAGAGCGGCTGTGAGAGCCAGTCGCGCAGGCGCCGTGCACCCATCGGCGTCAAGGTGCGGTTGAGCGCGGCGTAAAGCGTTGCCGGCTTGGCCCCCTGGCGATGCAGCGGCTCGAGGATCTCGAGGTGCTTGAGCGTCGCGGCGTCGAGCACGAGGTAGTCGGCCACCTCGTAAAACGCGAGCCGAGTAAAGTGCGCCACGTCGCGCCGTAGATGCTGGCTGACGTAATGCAGCGCGCCGCCGGCCGCGCCGATCGCCGCCGTGCGGCCCTTCAGCCCGAAGCCGTCGAGCGCGGCGACCTTGAAATGATC
>DQOE01000299.1 GCA_015658765.1 Verrucomicrobiota bacterium
CCGTTGGCCAGCAGCACGGCGGAAATCATGATCCAAAACAGGAGCACGTTGGGGTTCACCAGCACCCGGACGAAGCCGGTCCAAAACATCGTGTGGGGGTGCAGCCGCTGCTCGATCATCCGGGCGCGCTTGCCCTGCACGGTCACGGTGTCGGTCATCAGGTAGCGGATGCCAAAGACGGTCACCGCAAGGAAGCTGATCAGCTCCACCGTCGCCCGGATCGTGGGATTCTCAAACAAACTCGCGAACCCGCCGAAGGCGATGACGCAGTAGATCATCTCCATCAGCAGCGCGCCGACCGCGATGATCAGCGCCCGTGTCCGGCCGCTGTGGATGCCCACCTCCATGATGGCGACGTTGATCGGCCCCACCGGCACCGCGCACACGAACCCGGTCAGCGCCCCCGCGCCAACGGCCACCGCATAATCGACCGGGGTCATCTACGGGCGCCCCCCGGCCTATTCATCGTCGAAGTCTTCCTCAATTTCCCTCCTCAACTTCCGTGACAACCGGGGTCGCACAAAGCCGTAAACCAGATACGACGTGAAGATCAGCGGTAGCACGATCGGCACGAGGTATTTCCACAAAAAAACAAAGCAGGCCACCACCACCACGGCGGCAACAAATTTCGTAAACGGTCGGCGCGACCGAAAATCCAGTTTTTTGAACGACGGGTACTTGACCTCGCTGACCATCATCACCGAGAGAAACACCAGCAACGCCAGCAATACCCAGCGCCACGAGCTGGTGGGCAGGTTTTTTTCCTCGAGCCAGACCAGAAACATCGTCAACGACGCCACCATCGCCGCCGAGGCCGGGATGGGGAATCCGAGGAATTCCCTGCTGTTCCCGGAGTTGGGCATCGCCGAGAGGCAATTGTAGCGAGCCAACCGCAGTGCGCCGCAAAGCAGATATACCGATGCCACCACCAGGCCAAGCCGTTCGATCTCGACGTTAAAGTCGTGCAGGATCACCCTCTGCATCAGGAACGCCGGCGCCGCTCCAAACGAAATGATATCCGCCAGCGAATCAAACTGAAGCCCGAACTGGCTCTCCTTGCCAACCAATCTCGCGATCCTGCCATCCAGTCCGTCGAACACAAACGCCCCCAGAATCAGCCAAAGGGCGTTCTTGATTTTCTCGATGTCCGTGGCGCTGAAAACCGGCTCCGAGCCGGTCGGATCGGGAACCACCTGCACGATGAACGTCAGCGCAAGGAACCCACACAACAGGTTGCCCGCCGTCATCAGGTTGGGCAGAAAATAAATGTGCAACCTCTCCCCGTTGGCGGGCGGGCTTGGCTCTGGCTGTTGTGTTTCGTCGCTCACGTTGCTGCGGGCGCGTCACCGGCGTGCACGCGATCCTTCCAGACGTAACGGAACATCAGCGTGCGCAGCGCGGCGGTCAACGGGATGGCCAGCACGCCGCCCATGATGCCCCCCAGCAGCGTGGTGCCCACCATCACGGCGACGATGATCGTGAGTGGATGCAGCCCCACCCTGTCGCCGATGATTTTCGGCGAGATGAACAGTCCCTCCATCGCCTGCACAGCGGCAAACCAGACGAGAATGAGAACCGGCTTGAGCCAGCCATCCTCTGGCACGAACTGAATCATCGCCAGCACGAACGCCGGGATGAGGCTCAACGCCACGCCAAGATACGGGATGATGCCAAGCAGCCCGGCCATGACGCCCAGCAGGATCGCGTATTCCAGGCCGATCGCCAGAAAACCGGCCGTCAGCAGCGCCCCCACGCACATCGCCACCAGCACCTGGCTCCGGAAAAAAACGATCAGGCAATCGTTGATCGACCGCAACACAAACACGATCTCCTCCTTGATCCACGAGTCGCGCACCGGGAGGTAATCCGTCCAGTTTTGATTGATGCCCCGCTTCTCGAGCAAGAAATAAAACACATACACCGGCACCAGGGCCAAGCCGGCCAGGAAGCCAAACAACGACATGACCTTCTTCAACTGCTCCAGCGCCCAGCCCGATATTTTCGACACGGCATCCACCATGAACTCCCGCGCCTTCTCGTTGGTCACACCGACATTCTTCATCCACTCCTGCGGCGTCTCGAGCCAGACCGGCTTGGCCGGTGCATTGGTGGACGTGTTGGCCGGCTTGGCGGGATCGCCCGGATTGACGAACGAACTCACACTTTCCTGAAACTTCTTGGCATTTTCCGGGAAATCGGTCGTGAGCTTGCTCACCTGCGAAATCAACGACGGCACCACCGACGCCACCAATCCCCCCACCAGCAGCAGCGCAATCATGAACACCAGGATGATCGAGTTCTGGCGCTTGAAACCGCGTTTTTTCTGAAACCAATCGACCACCGGATCGAGCAAATACGCGATCACGCCGGCGATGGCCAAGGGCAGCAACACCGAGGAAATCATGCTGGCCAACTTCGCCATCCCCAGCACCAAGACCCCCGTCAAACCAATCAGCACCCCAATGGCGAGCGCCGTCACCGACGCCCAAAGTATCTTGGCCTGCTTCTCGGTTGGAGGGGGATACGCCATAATTTTTTATTCCAGCCCAAGCTCGACGGCCCGCTCCGTCGCCGCTCGCACGGCGTTGATGAGTGCGCTGCGCACGCCGCCCTCCTCCAGTTCGTGCACGCCCTCGATCGTCGTGCCGCCCGGGCTGCAAACCATGTCCTTGAGTTCGCCGGGATGCTTGCCGGTCTCGAGTACCATCTTCGCCGCGCCGAGCATCGTCTGCGCTGCCAATCGGGTGGAGATGTCCCGGGGCAAACCCGCCGCCACGCCGCCATCGCTCAGTGCCTCGATGATCATGTACCCGTACGCCGGGCCGCTGCCGCTCAGCCCGGTCACCGCGTTGATCAACCTCTCCTTCACCTCGTAGGCCACGCCGACAGCGGACAACAGCCGCTTCACCAACTCGCCGTCCTCGGCTGTCGCCGCTTGGCCAAGCGCATAGCCGCAAGCGCCCTCGCCGACCAGCGCCGGCGTGTTGGGCATCACGCGCACCAACCGCGCCCGCCCGCCGCAAGCTGCGTCGAGCTTGGCCAGGCGCACGCCGGCCAGGATTGAGATCACGAGATGACTTTCATCGAACTGGTCACGCACCGCCTCCGTCGCCTCGTCGAGTTGATGCGGCTTGAACGCCAAAAAAACGACCTTGGCCTTCGCCAGCACGTCGGCATTCGAGTCGGTCGTCTCGCAACCCACCTCTTTGCCAAACGCCTCGCGCCCGGCCGGAACCGGGTCGCTGCCAATAAGGCTGTCCGGCGAAACCAGACCGGCGTTGACAAAGCCCTTCGCCAGGGCCGCCGCCATTCTTCCAGCGCCAATGAACCCGATGGTGGGTGTCTCAGTCACGCGTGTTGGGTATCAAACCCCATCCCCGTCGTAAAGCCAATTTGGCCGGGCGCGTCACCGCCCCGGCTTGGCTTTCAGCCCGGCCATCCTATCGGCGAACCGCTTGGCCAGGCGCTCAAGTTCCCCCCAGTTTTCCCCGGCGATGATCTCCTTTTTCAACAGGGCCGAGCCGGTGCCCAGCGCCGCCGAGCCTGCCGCAATGTATGCCTCCATCGTGTCGAGGTTCACCCCGCCGGTGGGGACGATTTTCAGGTGCGGCAGCGGCGCGAGCAGCGACTTGATGTAGCTTGGGCCAA
>DQOE01000068.1 GCA_015658765.1 Verrucomicrobiota bacterium
CGTCGAGTTGCACGACAGCGGCTGGGATCTCAAGCACATGTTGCGGCTGATGGTGAACAGCCGCACCTTCCGCCAAGGCTCCGCGCTGCGCGACGGCGTGAACGATCCCGAGAACAAACTATGGGCTCGCGGCCCGCACTACCGGCTCGATGCCGAGGTGCTGCGCGACATCGCGCTTTGGGCCAGCGGCCTGCTCGACCCCCACATGGGCGGTGAAGGCGTGAAGCCGTACCAGCCGGCCGGCCTGTGGAAGGCACTCGCCCATCCCGGCAGCAACACGAAAAACTATGTGCGCGACAACGGCCAGCGGCTCTACCGCCGCAGCCTCTACGTTTACTGGAAGCGCACCAGCCCGCACCCGATGATGACGCTCTTCGACGCGCCGAGCCGCGAGTCGAGTTGCGTGCAGCGTTCGCGCACCAACACGCCGCTGCAGGCGCTTGGCCTGCTCAACGAAACCCAGCGCATCGAGATGGCCCGGATGTTCGCCGAGCGTCTGCTCAAGGAACGCGCCACCGACGCCGAGCGACTCGACCTGCTCTTCACCCTGCTCGCCTGCCGCGAGCCCAGCGCCACCGAGCGCGACGCCTGCGCCCAACTTTTGAAAACCATGCGCGAACGCTATGCCGCCGCTGAAAAGGACGCCACCAAACTGCTCGAAACCGGCGAAGTGCCCCGGGACAAGTCACTCGACCCCACAAGCCACGCCGCGTGGACACAACTCTCCGCCACCCTCCTCGCCAGCGACCTGGCGCTGATGATGTTTTGATGATGCACCCACTCGACTCATGAAGGAACAAAACCCAATTCGAGAATCCGAACTGATGATGACGCGGCGACAGTTGTTCGGCCGCGCAGCGCTTGGCCTGGGCACGGCCGCCCTAGCAGACATCATTGGCCCGGATCTGCTCGCCAACTCCGCTGGCCAAGCGGGCGGCACGCACTTTGCGCCCAAGGCCAAGCGTGTGATTTATCTTTTCATGAGCGGCGGGCCGAGCCATCACGATCTCTGGAGTCACAAGCCGAAGATGCGCGAGATGTTCGGGAAGGATCTGCCCGAGCACGTCCGCGACGGCCAGCGCATCACCGGCATGACGGCCGGACAAAAGACGCTGCCGGTCTGCCCGAGCAAATACAAATACACGAGGCACGATAACAACGACCAGGGCGTGTGGGTCAGCGAGTTGCTGCCGTACACGGCCCAGGTGGCGAAGGAGCTTTGCGTCGTGCACAGCACCTTCACCGAGGCGATCAACCACGACCCGGCGATCACCTACATCCAGACCGGCAGCCAGGTTCCCGGCCGGCCCAGCCTCGGCGCCTGGCTCAGCTACGGGCTGGGTCGCGTGAACGAGAACCTGCCGGGCTACGTCGTCATGCACGCTCGCTCCAAGTTCCCCGAGCAGAGCTTGTTCAACCGGCTTTGGGGAACCGGCTTCATGCCGTCCGAGCATCAAGGCGTTCTGTTGCGCAGCGAGGGCGACCCGGTGTTGTACCTGAAAAACCCGGCCGGCGTCACCGGCAGGGATCGCCGCGCCCAGCTCGATACGCTGGCCGCGATCAACCAAGCGCATTACAAGCAGTTCGCCGACCCGGAGATTTTGGCGCGCATCCAGCAGCACGAACTGGCCTACCGCATGCAGACCTCCGTGCCGGAACTGATGGACCTGACGGGCGAGAGTGATGCGACGTTTGAACTGTACGGTGAAGAAGCCAAAAGCGCCGGCTCCTTTGCCGCCTGCTGCCTCAACGCCCGCCGACTGGCCGAGCGCGGCGTGCGCAACATCCAGATTTTCCATCGCGGCTGGGACGCGCACGGCAGCCTGCCCAAGGAACACGAGTCGCAGTGCAAAGACATCGACCAGGCCAGCGCCGCATTGATCACCGACCTCAAGCAGCGGGGCATGCTCGACGAGACGCTGGTCGTCTGGGGCGGCGAATTTGGCCGCACCTCCTACTGCCAAGGCAAGCTGACCGAGACGAACTACGGGCGAGACCATCACCCGCGCTGCTTCACCACCTGGATGGCCGGCGGCGGCATCAAGCCCGGCATCACCTACGGCCGGACTGACGACTACGCATACAACATTGCCGACGCCGACGGGAACATGATCCGGCCAACCAAGGACAAGTGGACGCCGGGCACCATGCACATTCACGATCTCAACGCGACCATCCTCAACCAGTTGGGTATCAACCATCGGAAACTCACCTACCGATATCAGGGCAGGGACTTCCGCCTGACCGACGTCCACGGCCACGTCATCAAAGACCTCATCGCATGAGCAACCCGGGCATTCCCGCCGCCTTTTCGCCCCCCGATCGCCTCCTGCTTGGCCCCGGGCCAAGCAACGCGGCGCCTTCCGTTTTGAAGGCCATGCAGCGGCCGCTTGTCGGCCATCTCGATCCCACTTTTATCGGCATGATGGAGGAGATCAAGTCGATGCTGCGCCATGTGTTCCAGACCGAAAACGAGATGACGTTCCCCGTCAGCGCCACCGGCAGCGCCGGGATGGAGGCCTGTTTCGTCAATCTACTCGAGCCAGGTGACGAGGTGGTGATCGGTGTCAACGGCGTGTTCGGTGCGCGAATGTGTGACGTCGCCGAACGCTGCGGTGCCACCGTGAACAGGGTCGAGGCCGAATGGGGCACGATCATCGAGCCGTCAACTATTGCCGCCGCACTTGAGGGTTGCCAACCCAAGCTTGTGGCAGTTGTTCATGCCGAGACTTCCACCGGCGCGCTCACGCCGGTTGAGGAAATCTCGCGCCTGGCCCACGACGCCGGCGCGTTGTTCCTGCTCGATACCGTGACGTCGCTTGGCGGCTGCCCGGTGGCCATCGACGCCTGGCAGGTTGATGCCGCATACAGCGGCTCCCAAAAATGCCTGAGCTGCCCACCGGGTCTGGCGCCGGTTTCGTTCAGCCCACGCGCGATGAACGTCCTCACCAACCGCAAAACCAAGGTGCAGAGCTGGTATCTCGACGTGAATTTTCTTGCCAGCTACTGGGGCTCGGAGCGCGTGTATCATCACACCGCACCCATTACCATGAACTACGCACTGCACGAGGCGCTGCGACTGGTCCTGGAGGAGGGACTCGAGGCGCGCTGGGAGCGGCACCAGCAGGCGCATGAGGCGCTCAAGGCCGGCTTGGCCAAGCTGGGCCTATCGATCATCTCGCAGGAGGGACATCAGCTTTGGCAACTCAACGCCGTCGGTGTGCCGGATGGCGCGGACGAAGCTGGTGTGCGCGCTCGCCTACTCAGCGACTTCGGCATCGAGGTGGGTCCCGGCCTTGGCCCGATGAAGGGCAAAATATGGCGGGTCGGCCTCATGGGCCACAACGCCACCACGGCCAACGTCGAGCGCTTCCTCGACGCGCTTGGCCAATGTCTCGGATAACAGCAAGCGCTTGGCCAAGTGGCTTCAGTGCATCTCGACGTCGCAGGTGCCGAGCCCGCCCCGGTAGTAGTTGAACTGGACGTTCGGGTGGTCAGCGAGCAGCGACATCGGCACGCTGCTGTCGGTGATGCCATTGGAAATCATCAGCGCCGTGAGCCGTTGGCCAAGCGGGTTGTCGTGCGCGCCGGCGTGCCAGATGCTGACCTTCTCCGACTGCCATGTTTCGATCGGCCCCACGGTGACGGCGCGTTGCGGCACCATGGTGATGTTGCCGCCGCCAGAGGTGCGGGCGTTTTGCGCCAGCGTGATCGGGTGCAACTCGACCACGCGCGTGGCGAGTTTGCGGTATTCCTCCGGCGTCAAAGGTGCATCGGTATACTCCCCCTCGCGTCGCAGCGGATCGTTGAACGCCCAGTGCTTGATGTCGCCCTGGCCACCCTGCATCACCGCGCAGCGAACGCCGTCCCA
>DQOE01000314.1 GCA_015658765.1 Verrucomicrobiota bacterium
AGTAACTTAATCTGCCCTCGGGCGGTATGATCATGGTGGTGGGTTTGATGCATCGATTTTCCCGGTTTTGCACGCTTCTGGCTTTGCTCTGCCTTGCGCTTGGCCAGGCGCGGGCGGTGACGCTGAAGGAGGCGCGCCAACTGTATGCCACCGGCGAGTACGCCAAAGCGATCAAGGCCAGCGAGGCGGCCATCGCCGCCAACGAGTACGACAGCGGCTGGCGGTTGTTGCTGCTCCGGGCGCGGTTGACCACCGGCCAGTACCCCGAGGCGAGGCAGTTCGCCACCGAGTTGCTGAAGGATTACCGCTACCGTTCCAACGCCGAGGCGCTTTGGCTGTTTCATCTCGCCTACGAGGCCAACGGCGACGCCGCGCAGGCCGGCCAGATGCTGCAGGTCATCATGCAGTTCCTCAACGGCCAACGCGGTATCAGCGATGAGAATACGCTCATCTTCATCGGTCGCGCGCTGCTCAAGGCTGCCGCCACCGATCCCAAGCAGGTGAAGGAGAACCTGTTCGACCGCGTGCTCAAGTCGAGCCCCGACAATCGCGAGGCATTGTTGGCCACCGGTGAACTGGCCCTCGCCAAGCGTGATTTTAAGCTGGCGGGGCAGACCTTCACCAGGGCGATAGGGCATTACCCGGACGACGCTGACCTGCTGTACGGCCTGGCCAAGGCCTACGCCGAGAGCGATCCGTCGCAGATGGAGGAACCGCTGCACACGGCGATGTTCACCAACCCCGACCACGTCCCGTCGCTGCTGTTGCAGGCGCACAACCAGGCCGACGCCGAGCAGTACGACACCGCGAACGGCATCCTCAAGGCGATCTTCAAGATCAACCCGAACCACGCCGCGAGCTGGGCGTTGCAGGCCGCGCTCCACACCGTTCGGAACGAGCCGGACAAAGCCAAGTCGGCGCGAGCGAGTGGCTTGAAATATTGGAAGACCAACCCGCTGGTGGATCACGAGACCGGCAAAAAACTCTCGTCGAAATACCTCTTCGCGGAGGGCGCGGCGCATCAGCGGCAGGCACTGGTTTTCAACAAGGATTATCTGCCGGCCAAGACGCAACTCGCGCAGGATCTGCTGCGGCTTGGCCAGGAGGAGGAAGGCTGGAAGCTGGCTGAGGAAGCGCACAAAGCCGACGGTTACGATGTGACCACGTACAACCTGCTCACGCTGCACGACTCGCTGAAAAAGTATGTGACGATTGACCGCAATGGGTTCCTGCTGCGGATGACCCGCGACGAGGCGGCGCTGTACGGCGACGAGGCGATCGACCTGCTAACCGAGGCCCGCGAGTTGTTTTCGGCAAAATACGATACGCAAATTGAAGGCCCGGTGATCGTCGAGATTTTCCCCGAAAAAAAGGATTTTGCCGTGCGGACATTTGGCATCCCGGGCGGCGACGGCTACATGGGCGTCTGCTTCGGCAAGCTGATCACGGCCAACAGCCCCAAGTCGCTTATCGGCTTTCAGCAGAATTGGCAGTCGCTGCTCTGGCACGAGTACTGCCATGTCATCACGCTGCAAAAGACGCTCAACAAGATGCCGCGCTGGTTTAGCGAGGGCATCTCCGTTTACGAGGAGCGGCTCCGGCACAGCTCGTGGGGCGAGCAAATGACGCCCGAGTACCGCGAATTCATCCTCGGCGGCGAGATGACGCCGATCGAGCGGCTCAGCATGGCGTTCATCGTGCCCAAGAGCCCGGAGCACATGCAGTTCGCCTATTACCAGTCGTCGCTCGTGGTCGAGTATCTCGTGAAACATTTTGGCGAGGTGTGCATCAGCAACATCCTGCACGACCTTGGCCAGGGGGTGTTCATCAACATCGCCATCGAGCAGCACGCTGCCCCCTTGGCCAAGCTCGAGGCCGGCTTCGCCGAGTTCGCCACCGGCTTGGCCAAGGCGTTCGCCGCCGAGGCGGACCTGGCCAAGCCGAGCCCGCTCGAGGTCAATCCGCTCGACAAGAACGCCATCGTCGATTGGCTCGAGGCCAACCCGAACAACATCTGGGCACTCAACACCACCTGCGCCAACCTCGTCGAGGAGGAGAAATTCCTCGAGGCGATCCCGCTGCTCGAGCGGTCGATCCGGCTGCACCCGCGACAGCGCGGCGGCGGCTCGCCGTACGGCATGCTCGCCCGGGCGCACCGCGAACTTGGCCAGGCGGAGGACGAGCTCGCCGTGCTCGAGCAATGGGCCGCCATCGAGGATGCGGCGACAAAACTGTACGGGCGGTTGATGGAGATTCACGCCGAGCGCGAAAACTGGGAAGCGGTCGATCGACTGGCCAAGCGATTCTTCTCGGCCAACCCGCTCTCACCCATTGGCCACCGTTTCATGGCCCTCACCGCGCAGCAAACCGGCAACACAGCGGCGACCATCCGGCCGCTCAAGCGACTGCTGCTGCTTGATCCGGCCGACCCGGTGGATCTGCATTTCCGGCTGGCCACCGCGCTGGCCGGCCCGTCGCCGCTCGAGGCCAAGCGCCACGTGCTGCAGGCGCTCGAGGACGCGCCAAGGTTCCGTGCCGCACAGAAACTGCTCACTCGCTTGGCCAAGCCCGGGCCACCCGCCGGAGAGGCCAAGGCGCAATGAAGTCCCTCCGGAAACCCACCCGCCGGCTTGGCCTTGGCCTGGTGCTCGCCGCGCTGACGCTGGCAACGCTCTTGGCGTGGAGCCAGCACGGCTGGTCTCGCGGCGAGCGCGACAAACGCGGCGGGGTGGAAAACTGGGGCCGCGACGAGGAGATGCCGCACGACACGTTCACCTTTGCCCGCATCCAGTACGACTCGTGGGGCGGCGGCTGGCGCGGCCGCGACAAGTGGTCGATCGATTATCCCGAGAGCGACCTCAACATGTCGTTCCGACTGCAGCAGCTCACCGCGCTCAAGGTCGATCCCGACGGCACGGTGCTCACCCTCACCGAGGCCAAGCTGTTTCACTACCCGTTCATTTATCTCATCGAGCCGGGCGAACTGACCTTCAGCGACGACGAGGTCAAGGCGCTGCGAAAGTACCTGCTCACCGGCGGCTTCCTGATGGTGGACGATTTCTGGGGCGAGGCCGAGTGGCGGAATTTCGAGCGCGAGTTTCGGCGGGTGTTCCCGGCGCGGGAGATCGTGGAGCTGCCGCTCGAGCACGAGGTGTTCCAGTGCGTGTTTCCGCTCAAGGAAAAGCCGCAGGTGCCCAACCCCGGCACCGCCATCCAAGGCGCGCCGTACGGCATCACTTGGGAGCGAACCGACGCGGAGACACCGCACTACCGCGGGGTTTACGACGACGACGGCCGGTTGATGGCGATCTTCTGCCACAACACCGACCTCGGCGACGGCTGGGAGGAGGAGAGCCGCAACGAGTGGTATTTCAAGGAATTCTCCGAGCCAAAGGCGTACCCGATGGGCATCAACATTATTTTTTATTCAATGACTCACTAAACATGGAAACCACAGAAACCACACACGAGCAGGATCGGCTGGCGGTCGAGCAGATCGCCGCCAGCCGCGAGAAAATAGAACAGGAACTTGGTCGGGTCATCATCGGGCAGAAGGCGGCGGTCGAGGAGATTCTCGTCACGCTCTTCGCCGGTGGCAACTGCCTCATCACCGGCGTGCCCGGCCTGGCCAAGACGCTGATGGTGCGTGCCATCGCCGGGATTTTCGACCTCGAGTTTCATCGCATCCAGTTCACGCCCGACCTCATGCCGGCGGACATCACCGGCACCGAGATTCTCACCGACGGCGAGCACGGGCGGGAGCTGCGCTTCGTGAAAGGCCCGGTGTTCACCAACGTCCTGCTGGCCGACGAGATCAACCGCACGCCGCCCAAGACGCAGGCCGCGCTGCTCGAGGCGATGCAGGAAAAACAGGTGACCGTCGGCGGCACAAGCCGTGAGTTGCCCAAGCCGTTTTTCGTGCTCGCCACGCAAAACCCGATCGAGATGGAGGGCACCTACCCGCTGCCGGAGGCGCAGCTCGACCGCTTCATGCTCAACGTGTTCATCGACTACCTGCCGGAGGAGGACGAGGTGCGTGTCGTTAGCGAGACCACTCGGCGCGACGACGTGCAGCTGAACCCCGTGTTCAGCGCCGAGGAGGTGCTGCGCATCCAGGGCGTCGTGCGCAAGGTGCCGGTGGCCGACTCGGTCGTGCGTTACGCCGTGCGCCTAGCCGCGAGTTCGCGTCCCGGCCAGAAGGGCGCACCCGACTTTGTCAACGAGTGGGTCAACTGGGGCGCGGGCCTTCGAGCCGGGCAGGCGCTGATCCTCGGCGGCAAGGCGCGCGCGCTGTTGCAGGGCCGCTCCCACGTCACGCCGGACGACGTCAAGGCGCTCGCCGTGCCGGTGCTGCGCCATCGCATCCTGCCCAATTTCAAGGCCGAGGCCGAAGGGGTCGACGCCGACAAAGTCGTCGAGAAACTCCTCGAGACCGTACGCGTGCCGTGAGTCGTCCCACCACAACGCACCGCTTTCTGGATCCGAAAGCCCTGATGGAAATCAGGAGCCTTTCGCTCCGGGCGCGTGCCGTGGTTGAGGGGTTCATGAGCGGGTTGCACCGCAGTCCGCGCACCGGTTTTTCCACCGAGTTCAGCGAGTATCGCGAATATTCGCCCGGCGACGACGTCCGGTTTCTCGACTGGAAAGTGATGGCGAGGACCGACCGCGAGTTCATCAAGAAGTTCGAGGACGAAACCAACCTGCGCTGCATGTTCCTGGTTGATTTTTCCAAGTCGATGGAGTTCGGCGGCGACGATGCCGGCGTCAAGAAAAGCGATTACGCCCGCACATTCGCCGCGTCGCTGGCGTGGTTCCTCACGCAGCAGCGCGACGCCGTTGGCCTGGCGACATTCGACCGCGACGTGCGCGAGTTCATCCCGTCGCGCTACCGGCGGGACCAGTTGAAAACGATCCTTGGCCGGCTCGAGACCCAGCCGGCCGGCAACGCCACGGATCTTTGCCAGGCGCTGGAGAAACTCGCCTCGCTCGTCGGCAAGCGCGGCATGATCGTGCTCGTGTCCGATTTCCTCTCGCCGCTCGACGAGTTGGAACGCTGCCTGAGCCTGTTCACCGCCGCCGGGCACGATGTCCGCGCTGTGCAGGTGCTGCACCCGCGCGAGGTCGATTTCAATTTCGAGGACGCCGCGATCTTCGAGGACATGGAGAGCGGCCAAAACCTCATCCTCGACCCGGGAATGGCCCGGGAGTCGTATCAGCAAAAATACAACGCGCACAACGCCGCGCTCGACGCGATATTCAGCGCGCAGGGCATCCCCGGTTTCCGCGTGACCACCGCCGAGCCGCTCGAGCGGGTGTTGCAGCGCTTCCTCGAGGAACGCCCCGCGCGCGCCGTCGTTCGGCAGCGCCGCTCGCCCGGGAGGAGTGCGGCATGAGTTTCCTGACGCCACTTTATTTGCTGGGGGCGCTTGGCCTCGCCATCCCGATCATCCTGCACCTGCTGCACGATCGGCCGAAAAACAAACAGCAATTCGGCAGCCTGATGTTCCTAGACAAGACCAAGCCGCCGGTGGATCGCAAGCGGCGGCCGACGCACCTGCTGCTGCTGCTGCTGCGCTGCCTTGCGTTGCTGCTGCTGGTCTTCGTTTTTGCGCGGCCGTTCACCACGGTGGACGATCCCGCCGATGCGGCGCTGCGCGACCGGCAATGGGTCACCGTGCTGCTCGACCGCAGCGCCAGCATGCAGCGCGGCGATCTGTGGCAGCAGGCCAAGGCCAAGGTGCAAACCGCGCTTGGCCAACTCGGC
>DQOE01000356.1 GCA_015658765.1 Verrucomicrobiota bacterium
AACGACCGCATTGTGCCGATAGATAGCGCCAAGAAGGCATTAGACACGGCTTGTCGCAGATTGAAATATCAGAGGTACACTCATCATTCATTCAGGCACCTGTTTGCGACACAGGCAATTGAGAGCGGTGTGGACATACCCACGGTGGCAAAATGGATGGGCCATGTGGATGGTGGCGCCCTCCTGATGAAAACTTACGGACATCTGCGCGACGAGCACAGTCGCGAGATGGCCGGGAAAGTAAGCTTCTAGAGGTGGAGGGAGTTGATCCGGGGCCAGGATCGCAGGCGCAGAGGGTAGTTAGTGCATCTGGAGAGAAGTGGAGGGTGCAGATAGAGTTGAAGCCATCGCAGCAGACAGCGAGTTCTGCGGTGGAGGAGGTGGTTGAGGAAGGCTGGGAGGTTAGCGGGATCAACGAGGATGGGTTTTACGATTCAAAGAACCGGAAGGTGAAGTGGGGGCCGTGGTTGCGATCACAGGCCAAGAAGGCCAGGACGCTGGAGTATGAGTTGAGTGCACCGGAAGGTTTTAGTGGGGTGATCACCCTGAAGGGAGTGGCGAGTTTTGACGGCTCAAAGGCCGAGATCCAGGGGGATGATCAAATAGAGGTCGAGGGTGATATTGCAGCCAATATACTCATCACAGAAATTCAAAAGATGCCGTTTGGGTTTAGCTTCACCGCCGAGAATGAAAAGACCTACATTGTCGAGGTGACACAGGACTTCAAGCAGTGGGGTGAGCTTCAAAGTTACAACGGTACCGGCCAACCGGTAAAGTTTACCGACCTAAGGCAGCCCAATGTTCCCTTCAAGAGGAACTATTACCGGATCAAGTTTGTGGAGTAAGCTGCGCTGTTTCTTCTTTATATCGAGCCCCAGCAATCTCCTTTGGGCAGATTTTGTAAGAGGAGAAATCCATACATAACCGAAGCCCCTGCTCAAATCGCTGACCCCCGCCCCCATTGGGTTAATCAACGAGCGGAACCAATCGAGATAACATTCTCTTGAGCCTTTGGTTCAATTGAGAACCAGTTCCTAGCCTGGGTTTGTGTGACGAGTTCCAGGTAGTTACGAAAGATGATGTCGGGACTGTTGCCCGCTTCCTGGGCCACCTGGTTGGCGTCCTTCACTATTGCCATGCGGTAGCTTATGAAGCTGTGTCGCAGCGCGTTCTGTTCCCACTTCACCTCGGCGTTGAGCGCAACAGGCCGTTGGGATTCGTAGAAGTAATCATGGCCATGCGGCCACACGGGACCCGACTTCTTCAAGTAAGGCGCAAGCCAGGCGGCGAGGTTCTCGCTGATCGGCACTAGTCGTGTGACTGGCTGGTTGCGTCTTGCTTGGCCAAGCGAAAAAGGAGGTGGATTGGCATTGCCAATTTCCGGTATTGGCTTAGACTTTGCCAGTCATGATGAAGTTGGCGTTTGCCGCATCATTTCTTGTTACACTGGCGTTTGGCCAAGCGGAAGTTTGGGCTGAGGATCAGCAGTCCCAGGCACAGGTAAATTTCTTCGAGGAAAAAATTCGCCCCGTGCTGGCGGCAAAGTGCTACAAGTGCCACTCCGAGCGTGCACGGAAAATAAAGGGCAAACTCAAGCTCGACTCGCGTGAGGCCATTCTCAAGGGCGGCACCGAGGGCACCTCCGTTATCGTCGGTAAACCGGACGAAAGCCTGCTGATCATCGCAATCCGGCATCAGAATGAATGGGAAATGCCGCCCGAGGAGAAGCTGCCCGACGCGGTTGTCGCTGATTTCACCAAGTGGATTGCCGAGGGGGCATATTTCCCGTCCAACGTCCCGGTCAAGGCCGATCATAATTGGTGGGAACTTGTCGCAACGGAGAAACTGCTCGCCAAGGACAAGCCGGTTCGGCAGGCGGTGGATCATTATGTTGGGGAAAAACTAAAGGCCGACAACGTCAAGCCGGTTTCTGCAGCAGACGACTCCACGTTCATCCGCCGTGTCACGCTCGATCTTGCAGGGCGCATCCCTACCGCGTCGGAGGTACAGGACTATGTGCAGTCGAGCGAGCCGAATAAAAAAACCAAGCTTGTGGATCGATTGTTGGTGTCAGAGAGCTTTCATCGGCAACAGGTGGCAGAGTTTATCTGGCTGCTGAACAACGGTCGGGACGATGGGTTTCGTGGTTACCTTGAGAAGGCGTTTGCGGACAACCGCTCGTGGGACAATGTGTTCAAGGAGATCATTCTTGCTAAGGCTGATACCGAGGCCGTGAAGGGCGCGGAGAAATTTTATCGTAACCGCATCAACGACCTCGACCGATTGACGAACGACGTCAGCGTGAATTTCTTCGGCGTGAACGTCAGTTGCGCGAAGTGCCACGATCATCCCGAGGTGCCGGGTTGGAAGCAGGATCACTACTACGGCATGAAATCGTTTTTCAATCGCACCTTTGAGAACGGCAACCACATCGGCGAACGCGAGTACGGCCTGGTGAGTTTCAAGACCACCGCGGGTGTCGAGAAGAAGGCGCGGTTGATGTTCCTCTCCGGGGCAGCGGTCGAGGAACCGGTCTCAAAGGAGCCGGATAAAAAAGCCAAGGAGGAACAGAAGAAAAAATTTGAGCTGTTAAAGAAGGAGAACAAGCCGGTACCGCCCCCGACGTTCAGTCGCCGTGAGCAGTTGATTCGGGTGGGGCTGAAGCCGGGTGAAACCGGGTTCTTCTCACGGGCGATCGTGAATCGTCTTTGGCACCGCTTCATGGGTTACGGGTTGGTGATGCCGCTCGACCAGATGCATGGCGCGAATCCCCCAAGCCACCCGGAGTTGCTCGATTGGCTGGCCCGTGACTTTGCCGGGAACGACTACGATCTGCGCCGCACCATTCGCGGGTTGGTGCTGAGCGACACGTACGCGCGCGACAGTCGTTGGCGGGGCGGGGAACGGCCGTCGCCGGTTTACTTTGCCGTGGCCCGACCGAGGGCGCTGACGCCGACCCAGTACGGCAGCGCGCTGGTCTTCGCCGCGACCGACCCGGATCAACTTGCCCCTTCGGAAAAGCCGGAGGACTTGGCCAAGCGTTTCGCTGATCTGGAGAAGAAAGGCGAGAACTTGGCCAAGCGCTTCGATCGTCCGGACGACACGTTTCAGGTCAGCGTCGACGAGGCGTTATACTTCAGCAACAGCGAACAGGTGCAGCGCGATCTGCTCGGTGAGGGCGGCAAACTGCTGGGACAGGTGCTGAAAACCGAGGGCTTGGCCAAGCGCTTGGAGGTGGCTTTTTTGAATACACTTTCCCGGAAACCGTCCCCGGAGGAATACGAGAAACTGAACCAATATCTCGAGGCCCGCAAAGCGGACGAAAAGGGTGCCTGGCAGCAGGTGCTCTGGGCGCTGATGACCAGCTCCGAGATGCGGTTCAACCGTTGATACCATGACTCAATCACATAACTTCTGTGGATCACACGAGCACGACATCAGTCGCCGCTCGTTTCTTGGTGGGTTGAGCGCCGTGGGTGCCGGCCTGCTGGGCACCAGTGGCGCGGTCAACACCTTCGCCGCGGATGGCCTCAACGCCGCGCTCAAGAAAAGCAACAAGCGGGTGATCCTGCTTTGGCTTGCCGGCGGGGCCAGCCAGCTCGAGACCTGGGATCCCAAGCCGGGCGCACCGACCGGCGGTCCGTTTGCCGACACCCCGACTGACATCCCCGGCGTTCACATCAGTGAACTGATGCCGAAGATGGCCAAACGGATGAAGCACTCCTGCATCATTCGCTCGCTCAACACCAAGGACGGCGGCCACGGCGGCGGCGCGGACCTGATGCTGCGCGGACGCCGCGACGAGCCGACATTGAAGTATCCCGACCTCGGCGCGGTGGTTGCCAAGGAGCTGGGCCGGATGGACAGTCAGGTGCCTGACTATGTGAATTTTTACACCAGCACGGAGGGCCGCGGCTCGGCCAAGACGACGCCCGGTTTTCTCGGTGCGCGTTACGGAGCGATCAACCTGTACGACGGCAAAAAACTTTCGCTCCCGAACATCGAAAAACTGGACAGCGTCACCAAGGGCGACCACGAGGCCCGGGCGGATCTTCGCAACTTTCTCAGCAGCCGGTTCGATCAGGGGCGCGGCCTGGCCTCGGTGAAAAGTCACGCGGCCGCCTACGCCCGCGTGCACGGATTGATGAGCTGCGAAAAGCTCTTCGATATTTCCGACGAGCCGCAATACATCAAGGACATGTATGGGCCGACCCAGTTTGCCGAGCAGACGATCATGGCGCGTCGCATGGTGGAGGCGGGGGTGCCGTTCGTGCGCGTCTCCCGCGCCTGGTGGGACAGCCACGGGCAAAATTTTGAGACTCACCTCGAGATGGTGCCTGAGCTGGACCGCGTGTTGTCGGCGTTGATCGACGACCTTAAGCAACGCGGCATGCTCGAGGATACACTTGTCGTGACCATGGGCGAATTTGGTCGGACACCGAAGATCAACGGCAGCCTTGGGCGCGACCATTTTGCGACCGCGTGGAGCGCGTCGCTGCACGGCGGCCGGACGGTGCCCGGCGCGGTCTACGGCAAGACTGATGCCAAGGGCGAGCGCGTGGTTGAGGGCGAGATCGGCGCCGGCGAAATGTTTGCGACCATCCTCGAGGCGGCCGGGATCGACCACAAGCGCGAGTACCACGTTGGCGCGCGACCAATCCCGCTGGTGAACCCCGGCATCAAACCGGTGAGCGAATTGATCGCCTAATCCGGAGGAAAAATGGAAGCGGAACTCAACACCAACTTTGTTTCCAAAAAGGAACTGAACCATGGACACATCGCGTTCAGCATGGCGCGCATTCCCGGTTCCGAGCACTACTATCATGGCGCCTCCGACTCGGGAGTGTATCAGGTGGATCACGCCGATGAAAAGCCGGAGGCCAAGCGGTTCACCGCCGAGGGTCACACCAGCTACATAATCGGCATGGCACTCAACTCGCGCCACCTTTTCACCGGCGGTTGGGACAAACATTTGATTTGGTGGGACCGCGAAACCGGAAAGGCCGTTCGCAAACAGAAAGACCACGACAAATGGCTGCGCGGCGTGGAGATTTCCCCGTGCGGCAAACAACTCGCCACCGTGGCCGACGACATGGTGTGCCGCATCTGGTCCACCGAGACTGGCAGCCTGCTGGCGGAACTGAAAGGGCACGAGGCCAAGACGCCCAACAACTACCCGAGCATGCTGTTCTGCGCGCGGTATTCGCTGGACGGTTCGCGCCTGGCCACCGGCGACAAGGTCGGGCACATCGTCATCTGGGACACCGAATCATTCAAGCCGCTGAAAACTCTCGATGCACCGGGCCACTACACTTGGGATCCCAAGGCTCGCCGCCACTCGATCGGCGGCCTGCGCAGTCTCGCGTTCTCGCCGGACACCAAACAATTGTACACCGGCGGCATCCACAAAATCGGTAACGTCGATCATCTAGGCGCCAAGGCGCGGATCGAGATGTTTGACATCGACACGGGCGAGTCGCTGGCCGTGCTCAGCGGGAGCGACAAATGCAAGGGCCTCGTTGAGCACATGGAATTTCACCGCGACGGCAAATGGCTGGTCGCCGGCGGGGGAGATCACAAGGGCTGGTTGCTCTTCGTGGATCCCAGCCA
>DQOE01000125.1 GCA_015658765.1 Verrucomicrobiota bacterium
CGGCATTGAGGCCGGTGAAGCTGAGCGGTTGGCCACGGGCGATTTCGTTTGACGCCAAGTCGGCCTCAAAGCCGGCCATTAAGAACGGTAACTACGACTTGTTTCTCACGCCGCAAGACCGGCTGTCGGTCCGCTGGAAGGAGACCAAGCCGGTGGTCATTCCCAAGTTGTTCTACTCGGCGGAGGCGGCGGTGAACATCGCTGTGGGCGCGGGGCTTGCGCGGCAAATCAACCACTTCGACTACCGCGTGATGCAGGGGCGGATGAGCACCCTCGAGTTGGATCTCATTGGAGAAGGCGAAGTTGTCAGCGTCAACGGGCGGAATATCCTGAATTGGAGTGTCAATAAACAGGAGAACGGGCGGCGGCTCGTGGTGAAACTCAACAGCCAGCAGACCGCCAATTACAATCTCGTTGTGCACTCCCAGACGCCGCTGGGCGCGTTCCCGGTGCGCTTCCATCCGCTGCGCATCGTGCCGGTAAACCCGGTGCGCTACGGCGGCCACCTGCGCTTGGTCAACAACGGCGCGGTGCAACTCGAGCCGGTGAGCGTGAACGGACTGTCGCAGCTTTCGGCCAACCGTTTTCCCGCCGCCAGCTCGATCGCCGCGCTGCCCAATAACCCCAAGCTGAAGCCGCTGGTGTACCGCTACTCGGGTGGTGACTACGAACTGGAGGTGCTCGCAGACAACATCCTGCCGGAGTTGACCGTGTCGCAGCTTTTGGTTTATGCGCTTGGATTCAACGAGATCACGCTCGACGCCGAGGTCGAACTTACAATTCGCGACGCGCCGTTGCGCGAGTTCACGATTAGCATCCCGGACGGCTACACGGTGGCGCAACTGTCGGCAGCCGCCTTGGCCGATTACTTCCTTGGCCCGCCGGAGAACGGCAAGCGTCCCCTGCGCCTCGTGTTCTCCCAGCCGCTCGAGGGGCGGCACTTGATCCAGCTTCGCTTGGAGCAAAACCAGGCGGTCGAGGGCGATGAGTGGTCGATCCCCCGGCTCGACTACGAGCAGGTAAAGTCAGTTCGCGGCTTTGTCGGCGTGTCGGCTTCACCGGGGCTGCGGTTGGTGCCGGCCGCAGTGAAGGATGTGAACGAGATTGCCGTCGTTTTTTTCCCTAAAAAAATACAGGGCCTGCAGGCGGCTTATCGCATCAAGGAAACCGGCTGGGAGGCCAGCCTCGGCGTCGAGCGGATGGAGTTGGCGTTGCACGTGGACGCGCTTCACCTCTACTCGATCGGGCAGGGGATCGTGTACGGCAGCTCGGTCCTCAACTACCTGATCGGCGGCAAGCCGGTAAGCGAGTTGAAGGTACTGGTGCCGGCCGACTACGACAACGTGGAATTTGTCGGCCGCGATGTGCGCAACTGGAAGCTCGACGAGGCTGCCGACAATAGCGTCACCAAGTCGTACACGGTGTACTTCCAGTCAACGCTGTTCGGCGACTACACGCTGCTGGTGACCTTCGAGCGGCAGTTCAAGCCGGAAGGCGAAACGCTGGCGTTCAACGGCGTGCGTCCGGTGGACGTGAAGTCGGAGGTCGGCTACTCGATCCTGATTAGCAAGGAGCGGTTCGAAAAATTGAAGGCCGAGACGGAGGGGGAGCCAACCGCACTCGAGCCGTCGGAAATCCCGGAGGAATACCGGCTGCTGTTCGACGCACCCATCCTGGAGGCGTACCAGTACTCGGGCGGTGATTTCACGCTCAACAAGCTTCTCAAGCCGTTGGACCGGCAGGACTCGCTGGAGCAGGTGGCTGACCGGGCGACGTTTTTGACGCAGGTTTCCAACGACGGCCAGGTGGTGACCACCGCGACTTACTTTTTGAAAAACCGCGGCCACGCACACTTCAAGGTGGCGCTGGAAAAAGAGGTCGAGCTTTGGGAAACCAAGGTGGCCGGCAAGCGGGTGATCCCGATCACGCAGGGAGAGACAATCCTCGTGCCGCTGCCCAAGGGGCAAAACTTGAACGCCCCGATCGAGGTGTCGCTCAAATTCGCACCCGAGCCGTCGAGCGATGGTGACGTGCGGGTGACGCTGCCGAAGGTCGGCTCGCCGCTGCTGTTGTCCAACTGGAACGTGACGCCGGATCCGGACTATCGACTCGAGTTCGTGGCTGGCAGCGTCAAGCCGACGAACGAGCGCCCGGACTCGAGCGGGTTCGCCTGGCTGAAGCGTGGTGGTTGGGGCCTGCCGTTTTTGTTTGCTGCGCTTGCTGCGCTTGCTGCGTTTGCTGCGTTCGCCGGCGGGTTGATTGTTCGCTGGAGCACGCGCTCCGGACGGTATCGGTGGGATTGGCAGAACACGGTCGGGCAGATTTTCGGCTGGCTGTTGTTGTTGGCGGCGTTGGGGCTGTTGAGCTCGGTCGTGGCCCTGGGCGTGTTTGTCGACAAGCAATTCCTGCTCGTCGAGCCGGGTTTGGTTTTCACCTCGTCGGTGCTCAAGGCCAGCGAGGCGTTGTCGATCACGGTGAACAACCTTGAGGCCGACGCCGCGCTGTATTCGCCCTTCATTTTCCTGCCGGCCTTGGTGGGTCTGGCGATCTGGATTTTACGATTTCGATCGGATGATGCCGTGGTGCGCAAGGGCGGCCTGCTGGTCGGCTGGTTGTTCATCGCCTGGACGACTCTGATGGTGCCCAACGGTGTGCATTGCTTCGCTGCCTTGGCCATCCTGTTCGTGCTGGTGCACGTCGCTTGGCCAAGCGTGACCGCCCAGCGCAACCTGCCACCCAAGCCGCCGAAACCACCGGCCCCGTCCAAGCCGACGGAAGGCTCCGCCCCGGCTGCGGCGGTCACGGCGGCGCTCCTGCTTGGCTTGTTTTTGAACGACGGAACGGCGCTCGCCCAAGCGGCCAAGCCGGACGGCGGGCGGTTGCTCTCCGTGGTGCAGAGCGGCCAGGTGGCCAGCAGCCGCGTGACGCTTACCGGCACGCTCAAGTGGGAGGCCAAGGCCGGCAGCCGCATTCAGTTCCTCTCCTCGCCAGCGGTGCTGAAGAGCATCGATCTCAAGGACGGCAAACTGAAGCTGGCACAGTTCACGGTCGGCAAGTCGACATCGCAACAGCTCATTGCGAACGAGGCGGGCGTGTACGACGTCGGTTTCGAGTACGAGACGCGCATGACACACGGCAACGGCATGTGGAGCTTCACCGTGCCCACCCAGCCGGCGATGGTGAACCGGCTGTCGCTGGAAATGCGAGGACAGGAACTGGAGGTGACCTCGACGGATGCCGTGTCGCTGAAACACACGTTCACGAAAGACAGGATCAACAAGGTCGATTTGGTGTTGCCGCCCAAGCCGAATGTGCGGGTCAACTGGAAACCCAAGGCACGCGACGAGAGCATCGAGAAGCCTGTGTTCTACGCGGAGTTCCAGCAGCTCTTCATCCCGACAGCCGGGATCGTGGCTGGGGTACACGACCTCAAGGTACGCCTGGCCCAGGGGCAGTTGAGCGAGCTCACCATTGCCGTGCCGGACGGCATCACAGTGACGGATGCGACGTCGAAGCTCGTGAACTCGTGGCGGTTCGACCCGGAGGCCGGGACGTTGCAGATCCAGTTCTCTGCACCGCAGAAGGCGACGTTCGATCTGCGGGTGCGTTCGCAGCAGACGGCCGGTGCGTTCCCGTACGAAAAGACACTGAGCCTGCTCGGCGTGAACGGCGCGGCGGGAGAGTTGGGCCTCGCGGGCCTGGCCACCAGCTCCGAGGTGCAACTGGACAGCGCCTCGGTGGACGGCCTCGCGCCGATCAACCTGGAGGATTTCCCGGCGGCAATGGCCCAGTCGGTGCAGGGCGAGTTCGCCGGGTTGACCGTGCGCCGCGCGTACCGGTACTCGGGCCGTGCCGCGGGCCTGACGCTCACCGCCTCGGCGGTTCAGCCGGATATCCGCATAACGAGCAGCCAGCGACTGTCGCTCGGAGAGGACCGCAGCGTGCTGCTGGTGAACCTCGGCGTACGGATCACCCGGGCCGGCGTTTTCAAGTTGAGCTTTGTGTTGCCGGAGGGACTCGAGGTCGAGTCGATCACCGGCAATGCGCTGAGCCACTGGACGGACATCGAGGACGGGGACGACACGGTTGTGACGCTGCATCTCAAGGGCAAGACCGAGGGCAACGCGCAGTTCCAGATTAACCTCGCCGGGGCCGGTCTTGAGAAAACCGAGAGCTGGCAGGTGCCGCGAGTGGCAATCCGCGAGGCGACCAAGGAGAACGGCCAGTTGTTCATCATTCCCGAGCAGGGCATCCGCGTGTACATGAAGGACCGCGAGGGCGTGTCGCAACTCGATCCCAAGCAGGCCGGCATCCGCGACCGGGGCGTGCTGGCGTTTCGCCTGTTGCAGGGCGACTGGACGCTTTCGTTCGACGTCGAGCGGGTGGATCCGTGGATCCAGGCGGTGTTCCTGCAGGACGCCTCCATCCGGCAGGGCATGGTCAAGTACCGGGGCGTGCTGGAGTATCAAATCGAGAACACCAGCCTGAAGAC
>DQOE01000280.1 GCA_015658765.1 Verrucomicrobiota bacterium
GGAGGGCTGATCGGCAGCCACATCGCACGCGCCGCTGCGGTGCATGCGCCGGGCTGGCGGGTTCGCGCATTGATGCGTGACGACTTCGATTTGACGGACTTCCCGGAAGTTCAACGGCAATTCGAGGCCGACCTGCCGCAACACGTGATTCACTGCGCCGCGATGAGTGACCCCGCGGTTTGCGAGACGCAACTCGCTCAAACCCGGTTCGTAAACCGGGAGGCGACATTTTTCCTTTCCGGCTTGGCACAGGACATCCCGATGATCTTTTTTTCGTCGGATCTCGTGTTCGACGGCAAACACGGGCACTACACGGAGGAAGACGAACCGTCGCCGCTGACGGTGTACGCCCGCACTAAGGCGGAGGCGGAAGCGTTGGTTCTCGCCAATCTGCTGCATAGCGTGGTACGCACATCGCTCACCGTCGGCAAATCGCCAAGCGGCGATCGCGGCATTGAGGAACAACTCAGGCATCGCTGGGCCAAGGGCGACACCGTGAAGTTGTTCGCCGACGAGTATCGCAGCCCCATCCCGGCAGAAGTCACCGCCCGCGCAACTTGGGAACTCACCTTGGCCAAGCGCCCCGGCCTGTACCACTTGGCCGGCAGCCAGCGGATGTCGCGCCTCGAAATTGGCCGGGCCATCGCCGAGAGAAATCCAGAGTGGAATCCAAAAATCGAGTCGTGCAGCCTGCGTGACTACGATGGCCCGCCAAGGGCAGCCGACACGTCGCTCGATTGCAGCAAACTCCAGCAACTTCTTTCGTTCCCGCTGACCGGGCTGAGCGAATGGCTTGGATCCAGCGCAAAACAACCCGCATGAAGCCGTATCGCGGCCGCGTCGCCCCAACCCCCACCGGTCTGCTTCACCTTGGTCACGCGCAGACGTTTCGGATCGCCCACCAACGCGCACGCCAAGCCGGCGGCAAACTGGTGTACCGGACAGAAGACCTCGACCCACAACGGTGCAAAACTGAATTCGCGGATGCCGCGCTGGAAGATTTGAAATGGCTGGGCATCGACTGGGACGAGGGGCCGGACTGCGGCGGCGAATACGCGCCGTACATCCAAAGCCAACGGATCGAGCGTTACCGTGAACTCCTCGAAACGCTGAAAACCCTCGGCTTGGTTTACCCGTGCCGCTGCTCACGCAAGGATGTGATTGAAGCCGTAACGGCACCGCACGAAACCGGCGAAGAGCCGCTGTACCCAGGAACCTGCCGCCCCGCGCTTGGCCAAGCGGCCACTTTCGAAGCAGACACCGCAGCCCGAGTCAACTGGCGATTTCGCGTGCCAAGCGCAGAGCCGGTCGTATTTGAAGACGGCCGCCTCGGGCAACAGTCATTCACCGCCGGCAGGGACTTCGGCGACTTCGTTTTTTGGCGTCACGACGATGTGCCCAGTTACCAGTTGGCCGTGGTGGCCGACGATCACGACATGGGTATCACCGAGGTTGTTCGCGGCGAGGATTTGCTCAAATGCACCGCCCGCCAACTGCTCATTTACCGCGCACTTGGCTGGGAAGCACCGGCGTTCCATCATTGCCCGTTGGTCACCGATGAAGACGGCGAGCGCCTGGCCAAGCGCCACGACTCACTCAGTTTGAAAGCCATGCGCGAAGCCGGGCTTACACCGGAAATGATCCGCGCAAAATTCATTGAATAGCGCCCCACACCCACAAGTCGTTGGCTTGCTATCTGGCAAAAAGGCAGGTTGCGGAAACGGGAGTTCCCGGTAGCATTTGAGCAAGGGCGAACACCCAAGCCTCTTGGGCCAAACGAGGTGAAACAATGAAACAGTCTTCGACGATTTACGCGTTAGCGGCAGTAATGGCGATCATTGCCGCGCCGCAGGCCAAGTCGCTACCCACTCCGTCGGAACGGTTTGGGGGCGAGGCAAATGGAGAGGTGGCGAGTTTCCGGAAGCACGTGATTCCACTGCTTGGTGTCCGGGGCTGTAACGGGAGGGAGTGCCACGGCTCCTTCTCCGGCAAAGGCGATTTTCAGCTCTCGCTCTTCGGCTACGAGTTCGACAAGGATCACGAAGAGATCGTTCGCGACGAGGACGAGATTCGCGTCAACCGCGACCAGCCAGAAAACAGCCTCATCCTCATGAAGCCCACCATGCAGGAAAAGCACAAGGGCAAACTGCGTTTTGAAAAAGACAGCTGGGAATATCGCCTGCTTTTGAGTTGGATAAAGGGTGGCGCAAAAAACGATTCAAAACTGACCCCGGAATTCGAGCGCCTCGAAATCGTTCCCCCGTCATTGCGCTTCACCGAGTCCGGGCAAACGCAGCGACTTCAGGCAATCGTCCACTGGAAGGACGGTTCAATCGAGGACGTCACCGAGTTGACTCGGTTTCGCAGCAACGATGAATCGATCGCCACGGTGAACGAGATCGGTATCGCCACCGCCACCGGTAGCGGTGACACACACATCATCGCCTTTTACGACAACGGCATTCAACCGGTTCCGATTTACCGGCCCGTCTCCGACAAACTTGGCGACGCCTACCCCGAGGTCGCCGCCACAAGTGAAGTGGATCAATTAATTGTGGCCAAGCTGAGAACGCTGGGGATCGTACCGTCCGAAAAATGCACCGACGAGGAATTCCTGCGTCGCGTGAGTCTCGACCTCACAGGCTCGCTTCCGCTCCCGGGTGAGATCCGCTCCTTCGTCGCCAGCAAATCCCCCGTCAAGCGCTCGAGGAAAATCGATGAACTGCTCAAGCGCCCCGCTTATGCCGCGTGGTGGACCACCAAGCTTTGCGACTACACCGGAAACAACGCCCAGAACCTGAACGATCCCGTTTTCCGGAACGACATGGCTCGCCAGTGGTACGAGTGGATTTATCACCGCGTGAAAACCAATGTGCCATATGACCAAATTGCGGAGGGGTTGATCATGGCGACCAGCCGCCAAAAGGGCGAAAGTTTTCAACATTTTGCCACGGGAATGAGCCATCACTACAAAAAGGAGGATCCGGTTCCCTTCCACACCCGCGAGTCAATGCCGTTTTACTGGGCTCGCAGAAACGTCCGCAAACCGGAGGAAAAAGCACTCAGTTTCGCTCACGCCTTCCTTGGCGTCCGCATACAGTGCGCACAATGCCACAAGCACCCTTTCGACCAATGGACACAGCAGGATTTCAAAAAGTTCCAAGCCTTCTTCGAGCCCATCCAATACAAGGCGAACACGCCGAGGGGCGAGAAGGGTTCCGGTATGAATTACCAGTCGCTGATGAAAGAAATCGAGCAGTTTGTCGGCTACGACAAGAAAAAGAAAAACAACAGGAAACAATTGCGTGAGGAGATTCGGAAACGCGCCAACGCCGGCAAACCGGTTCCATGGCAGGAACTCCACATCGTCAACACAAAGCCGAGATCCAAGGGCGGCAAAAACAAAAAGAAGCAGAATTACTCAAGGCGTGTGATCACGCCAAGTGTGCTTGGCGGGGAGAATGTTCACTTGACCGAGTACGATGATCCGCGCCAACCGCTGATGGACTGGCTTCGATCCGGGGACAATCCCTACTTCGCCCCGGCGTTCGTCAACCGTGTTTGGCACAACCACTTTGGCCGTGGCATTGTTGATCCCGTGGACGACATGAACCTGGCCAACCCGCCCTCCAACAAGCCATTGCTCGATCACTTGGCCAAGGGCTTCGCCCAAAGCGGCTACGATATGCAATGGCTGCACCGCACCATTTTAAACAGCGACACCTATCAGCGCAGTTGGCGTCCCAACGACACGAACAGGCATGACGAGCGCAACTTCAGCCGCATGACCATTCGCCGGCTGCCCGCCGAGGTCGTTGCGGATGCGATCACACAGGCCACCGCGTCGAAATCCCGGGTTGACGCCATGACTGCCACCTCAAAGGGTCGCACCATTGGCCCGGACACTTTGTCCAGAAACAACAAGAATATCTCCTCGCTGAATTATGCGTTGTCGGTTTTCGGCAAGCCGGACCGGACGGCAAACTGCGACTGCGAACGCTCCAACGAGCCCACCCTGCTTCAAGCCATCTTCACGCGGAACGACCCGGCGATGAACCTGTTGCTCGATGGCAGAAATCGAAAGAGCAAAGGCTGGATTCAGGAAATTAACGAGTGGTACTCCGGTAAAACGAAATCAACTGCACAAGCCGCAAAAAGCAGACAACACAAGGTTCTGGTCGGCCAGCGAAAGAAACTCATGGCCAAGGCCCCAAAAAAACCGGCGAACAAGCAAAATGCACGGGCCATGCAGCGTTATCGGATTTCCGCAAAAAGGCACACCCAAGCGCTCCAGGAATTAAACCAGAAAATTCGCAATCTTAATGGCGGCGAACCAAAACAACCCGCAAACACTCGACGCCCAATCACCGCGCGGGAACTCGACCGACTGATCAACGAAACGTTCCTCCGAACCTTGAGCCGTTTCCCGACCGGGACGGAACTCGCCAAGGCACGGGTTGATGTGGGCGGCTCAACTGACAAGATAGCCGGCGTGAAGGACCTGCTTTGGGCGCTGCTCAACACCAAGGAGTTCCTAGCGAACCATTAATTACCAACGTGCGAACCATGAAACATAAACTTTGCTGTGACGGAATTCTTCGGCGGGATTTTCTCAAGGCCGGTGCCCTTGTCGGAGCCGGCCTTGGCCTGTCTGATTACTTAAGCTTGGCCAAGGCGGGCTCCGTTGCAGGCAAAGCCAAGGCGGCTGTTTACGTGCGCTTGGCCGGCGGGCCCAGCCACATGGATACATTTGACATGAAGCCAGACGCCCCGGACACGCACCGCGGTGAATTCAAGGAAATCAGCACCAACGTGCCGGGCATCCGAATTTCCGAGCATCTTCCGAAACTGGCCAGGTGCGCCGACAAGTATGCCATTCTTCGAGGCGTCAGCCACACCTTGGCGGCGCATCGGTTGGGCGCGGAATACCTGATGACCGGGAACCGTCCCCTGCCCTCGCTGAAGTATCCGACTTACGGCGCCGTGATCAGCAAGGAACTCGGTGGCCCAAGGGACATACCCTGTTCTGTGGCCATTCCCAAGGGAGCCGCAGCACCTACCGGTTTTCTCGGCTTGGAATATGGCCCGCTCGAAACCGGGGCCACACCCAAGGCCGGTCAACCGATGAACATCCGTGGCCTGTCACTCTCCAATGGCCTGACCTTGGCCGACATCGACCGCAGAGACAGCTTGGTCAAGCGGTACGACACCGCTTTTGGTTCGTTCGCCAGGGAGGACAAGGTGCTGAGCGGCATGGATGAGTTCAGCCAAAAAGCCCACGAGATGATGCGCTCCGGCCGCACCCGTGAGGCGTTTGACCTGACGCGTGAGCCCGCAGCCATTTCCGATTTGTTCGGCGACGGCAATTTCTCCCAAAGCTGCCTGCTGGCCACTCGCCTCATCGAGGCCGGCGTGCGCCTGGTTTCAATTCAATTCGGCGGTTGGGACACCCACCGGGACAACTTCAACCGGCTCAAGGACAACAATCTGCCCAACCTCGACGACGGCTTGGCCGGTTTGTTCAGGGCGTTGGACTCGAAGGGGCTGCTGAACTCCACCGCCGTGTTTGTAACCGGCGAATTCGGCCGGACGCCCAAGATCAACCAACGCGGCGGGCGCGACCACTATCCACGCGCAATGTTCTGTCTGCTCGCCGGCGGCGGCATGCAGGGCGGCCAAGTGGTCGGCGCCTCAGACGCCAAGGGCGAAGGTCCGAGGGATCGCGTCATCTCACCCGATGACGTTGCCGCGACGTTTTACCACGCGCTGGGCGTTGACCACACAAAGGAATACCACACGCCGACCGGCCGACCGGTGATGATCGTCCGGCACGGCAAACTGATCCCGGAGTTGGTGTAACACCCGAAACCACAAACGCTTTTCCCCGCGCTTGGCCAGGCGGTTTTTGCATGGCCAAGTTTTTTGTCTCGCAAAACCGGAGGAATCTTGTCTTCAATCCCAGCTTTTCAGCGGCATGAACGAACAGATTGTCATCCTTGATTTTGGTTCCCAATACACGCAGGTGATCGCCCGGCGCATCCGAGAGTGCAAGGTTTACTCCACCATTGTCCACTACAACACGCCCGCCGCCGTCATCGCGGAAATGAACGCCAGCGGGATTATTCTCTCCGGCGGCCCGTCCAGCGTTTACGCCAAGGATGCCCCGTTGCCGGACAAGGCGATTTTCAAACTGGGCATTCCCGTTCTCGGCATCTGCTTCGGGTTGCAGGTGATGGCCAGGTTTTTGAAGGGCAAAGTCGAGCGCGGGCAAAAACGGGAATACGGCAAGGGAACGCTTCGCGTGAAAAATGCCCAGTGCCGACTCTTCGACGCCTTGCCAAGGGATCTGCAGGTTTGGAATTCACACGGCGACAAACTCACCAAGCTGCCGGACGGTTTCAAAGCGGTGGCCACCACTGAGAACTCCGGGTTTGCGGCAATCGAAAATGCCAAGGCCCGTTTTTACGGCCTGCAATTTCACCCGGAAGTCGTCCACACGCCCAGGGGCAAAAAAATCATTTCAAACTTCGTGCGCAAAATCTGCGGCTGCGGCCGCAAGTGGACGATGCGCAGCTATGTCGAGCAGGCCGTCGAGGAGATCCGAGTCCAGGTCGGCAAGGAAAAAGTGATCCTCGGCTTGAGCGGCGGTGTGGATTCCAGCGTGGCGGCGGCGCTCATTCACAAGGCCATCGGGAAGCAGTTGACCTGCATCTTTGTGAACAACGGCGTGCTGCGCGCCAACGAGGCGGGAGTTGTCAAAAAAGTTTTTGACCGCAATTTCAAGGTCAAGCTCCACTACGAGGACTCGACGAATTTGTTCATGCGCAAACTGCGTGGCGTCACCGATCCTGAGACAAAGCGCAAGATTATCGGCAACACGTTCATCGATGTTTTCCAGAAAGCCACACGCAAGGTTGGCAAGGCAAAATTTCTCGCACAAGGCACGCTGTATCCCGACGTCATCGAGTCAGTCCCGATCGGTGGCAATCCGGCGGCGCTGATCAAGAGCCATCACAACGTCGGCGGCTTGCCGAAGAAAATGAAGTTCGAACTGATCGAACCGCTGCGCTGCCTGTTCAAGGACGAGGTTCGCGAACTCGGCGCTCAACTGGGCCTTCCGAGGGAGATCGTCATGCGCCAACCGTTCCCCGGCCCCGGCCTGGCCGTTCGCATCCTCGGTGAAGTCACGCCCGAGCGCTGCGAGATTCTCCGCAACGCCGACACGATCGTCGTAGAGGAAATGAAGTCCAACAACCTGTATTACAAAATCTGGCAGAGCTTCGCGGTTCTGCTACCGGTGCGAAGTGTCGGCGTGATGGGCGACGAACGCACTTACGATTACACGATTGCCGTGCGAGCAGTGGAGTCGAAGGACGGCATGACCGCCGACTGGGTGAAGCTGCCGTACAAGGTGCTCGAGACACTCTCGAGCCGGATCATCAACGAGGTCAGCGGCGTGAACCGCGTTTGTCTCGACATCTCCAGCAAGCCGCCGGCGACCATCGAGTGGGAGTAATGCTCAGCCGGCCAAGCGCGCCGGCATGTCGACGCTACGCGATTCCAAGTCCGGTTGTTGCTGCCGTTATTCCCGGATGGATTCTGAATCAGAAAAGAGTATCGACGGCGCCCCAAAAAACTTTAGTCGGAACTTTTCCGCCCGTTGACTGTGCTGCTGATCTCGCCGGCGTGGAGGTGTGTCCGCAGCGCCTGGCCGGGTTTCGCGTTTTTGGCATCCTTCAAAACCACGCCTGTCCCGGCGTCGCGAGTGATCGAGTAGCCGCGAGCCAAGACGGACTTGGGCGAGAGTAAGTCAAGGCGACTTGTCGCCTGCTCAAGGCTTGCAACGCATTCACCCAGGGCACGGCGCGGCGCCTCAGCCAAGCGGCGTTGCAACCAGCCCAATTGCTCCCTGCGCCTGGCAAGCAAAGCCGTTGGCCGAAGTGATACCAGGCGTTGTCTGGCCAAGCGCAGGCGGTCTCGCCGATCAACCACTCCCTGCTTGACCAGGCGATTCATGTCGTCGATCTGGTTGTCGAGACGCTGAAAGGAGTCATCGAGCGCCCGGCGCGGATGCGCGCGGCCAAGCCGGTGGGAGAGGCTCGACAACTCCCGCCTGACCGACTCCACGCCGCGCTTGGCCAAGCGGCGCAAGTGCGCCGCCGCCGAGGCCAAGTCCGCCCGCGAGGCAAACACATCCTCGGTGATCAACTCGCCGGCGACACTCGGCGTTGCTGCCCGGACATCGGCCACGAAGTCAGTGATCAAAATATCAATCTCATGCCCCACGGCGGACACCACCGGCAGTGCCGACTCGTGCACGGCGCGGGCCAACACCTCCTCGTTGAACGCCCAAAGATCCTCCAGGCTCCCGCCGCCTCGCGTCAGCAAAATCAAATCCAGCGGCTCACTCTGCCTGGTGCTCCATTGGTTCAACCGGTGAACCGCCTTGGCCATTTCCGCTGCGGCTGTTGCGCCCTGCACACGGCACGGCTCCAGCACGATTTGCAGGGAGGGGTTGCGCCGCAAAACGACATGCAGCACATCCCGAATCGCCGCGCCGGTCGGCGAGGTGACAAGCCCGATCCGCGCGGGAAAACCGGGCAACGTCCGCTTGCGCCCGGGCGCGAACAGGCCCTCGGCCTCCAACTTGCGCTTCAGTTTCTCAAACTTGACCTGCAACTCTCCACGCCCCTGCAGTTCCACCTTGCGAACAATCAGTTGATACTGCCCCCTCGCCTCGAACAGCGTGACGTCCCCCTGCAGGAGCACCTGCGTTCCGTCCTCAATCAGCGAACGGTTCTCCGCGTCGGTTCCGCGAAACAGCGCGCAACCCAACTGGCCTTTCTCATCCTTGATGCCGAAATAAATGTGACCCGAGGATTGCCTTCGCAGCCCGGTGATTTGCCCCTCCACCCAGACGGTACCGAGTTGATTTTCCAGCAGCCCCTTGGCCTTTCGGTTCAACTCGGCAACGCCATAAACCTTGCGCGCCTCCCCCTGCTTCGGCAATCCGCCGAAGTCCCACAGGCTCTGTTGCTCCCGGCTCATTCTGCGGGCAACAACTCAGAGACTCGCTCGATGGAGCGCGCCTTGCCGGTTTCGTCGTCGATGTCGATCAAGGCTCCGTTTAGCATGACGCGCTTGGAGGCGACGCCAAAGCGCTGTGGCCGGTAAGTCGTGAAACGCCGCAGGATCGGCTCAATCTCGCGCCCAAGGATGCTCTCCTGCGGCCCCGTGCAACCCGCGTCACAGAGGAACGCCGTCCCTCCCGGAAACACCTGCTCGTCGGCGGTCTGCACATGCGTGTGCGTGCCCACCACGGCGCTCACCCGGGCATCGAGAAAGCGTCCCATCGCGATTTTCTCAGACGTCGTTTCCGCGTGCATATCCACAAAAATAATCGCCGTCTCCTTGCGCAACTCGTCCACTGCCTCGGCGGCAGCGAAGAAGGGGTTATCGATCGGCTTCATGAACGTTTGCCCCTGCAAGTTCAGCACTCCCACCGGAGGGAGACCTTCCTTTCGTGCGACGCAAAACCCCTGTCCCGGCGTGCCTTCGGGATAGTTGTGAGGGCGCACAAAACGCGGCTCGCTCTCCAGCAGCGACTCCACCTCGCGTTGATCCCACAAATGATCGCCGGACGTCATCACATCCACTCCCGCTTCAAACACCTCGCTCGCGGTCGCCGGCGTGATGCCCGAGCCGCCGGCCATGTTCTCCCCGTTGGCGACGACGAAGTCGATCCCGAGCGACTTGCGGAGGCGCGGCAAAAAATACCCCACCGCCTTGCGCCCCGGTTTCCCAACGATGTCGCCAATGAAAAGCAGCTTCACGGGCCGCACGTTACGACACCCAACCACCCGCGCAAAGCCCAAGCGAATCAGTAAGCAGTCGACAGTGAGCGGTGAGCAGTTGAGAAAAGGAACATGGACTGGCAGGAGGAACAGGATGGAATATCGAACATGGAATGTTCAAATTTGAAGTGAAACAACTGAAAACTCATTGAGAATCTGCGCTCATCCGCGAAATCTGCGGATAAAGAACGTTTGTGTCCATTTGTGTTCGTTCGCGGTTGCCAAAAATAAATCCATGCTCATCCATGAAATCCGCGTCCTGCTCTCATGCGCCCGCTAAACTTGAAGAGTGGCCCGCTGCGGATTATGACTTCGGCGTGCCGCTGAAAATCGCCGGAACCTCCATCCGGCAAACTCAACTCAAGACGCGCATGCCGTTCAAGTACGGCATCGCCACCATGACTGAGGTTCCGATGGTGTTTGTCCGGGTCGAAACCGAGGTGGATGACCGGCCGTCGTGGGGCATTTCCTCCGACCTGTTGCCGCCGAAGTGGTTCACCAAGGTGCCGGACGACCCGCTCGAGCAGGAGATCGCTGACATGCTCCGGGTGATCCGCCGAGCCATGTCCAATTCGCTCGGCGTCGAGGCTCCGACTGCCTTCGCCGCTTGGCAGACGATTTACGGGCAGCAGGCCGCTTGGGCCAAGGCCGAGAACATCGCGCCGTTGCTGGCTCACTTTGGCACGTCGCTGGTGGAGCGCGCATTGATCGAGTCGGTCTGCCGCGCCACGGGCCAACCGCTTGGCCAAGCGCTGCGCAACGGCACGCTGGGTTTTGAGCCCGGTGCGATTCACCCTGCCTTGGCCAAGCGCTCCGCCGCTGAACTGCTCCCGCAACAACCGTTGGCCAAAGTGCTCGCCCGGCACACGGTTGGCTTGGCCGATCCGTTGTCCGCCGCCGCCATCCCGGCCGATGAGTTGCTCGACGACTCGCTGCCGCAATCGCTCGACCAGTGCATTCGCGCCTATGGCCTGCGCCATTTCAAAATCAAAATCAACGGCAACCTCGACACCGATCACGAGCGCCTGCGCAGTGTTGCTGCCACAATCGGGCAAAACGCGCCGAGTGACTACGCGTTCAGCCTCGACGGTAATGAGCAGTTCAAGTCTGTGGACGATTTTCGCAACCACTGGGCGAGTCTCTCCGCCGACGCGGAGTTGACCACTTTTTTCGAGCATCTGCTTTTTGTCGAGCAACCGTTGCACCGCGACATCGCGCTGGAGGATTCCGTGGGCGACGGGTTCGGCGACTGGCCGGATCGGCCGCCGATCATCATCGACGAATCGGATGCCACCATCAAAAGCCTGCCGCTGGCGCTGGCGCTCGGCTACGCCGGGACGAGCCACAAAAACTGCAAGGGCATTTTCAAGGGAGTCGCCAACGCATGCCTGCTCAATGCACGGCGGGAAACCGGGCACGCGGCGGTCATGAGCGGCGAGGATTTATGCAACGTCGGCCCGGTCGCCGTGATACAGGACTTGGCGGTGATGTCAGCGCTTGGCATCGAAAGCGTCGAGCGGAACGGGCATCATTACATGGCGGGGCTGTCGCAGTTCCCGGAAGCTACACAGCGGCAGGTGCTCGCCGCACACGCCGGGCTTTATCGCACGAGCGACCAGGGCTGGCCGACGCTCGATATTCGCGATGGGCAGATTCACTTGCGAAGTGTCAACGACCAGCCATTCGGCACCGGCTTCGAACTCGACTTGTCGCCGTTCGAAGAGATCGGCCTCACCGCTGTATGAAAAAGCATCCACTCGCAAAACTCGACCAGCGGCATTTGTGGCATCCGTTCACGCAGATGCGCGACTGGCTCAAGGGCGAACCGCTGGTGATCGAGCGCGGGAAGGGTGCGCAGCTTTGGGACGTGCGCGGACGGGAGTACATCGACGCCAACTCGTCCATTTGGAGTAATCTTCACGGGCATAATCACCCGAAAATCAACGCCGCCATTCAGGGGCAATTGGGCAGAGTCGCCCACACCTCGGCGCTTGGCTTGGCCAACGAACCGGCCTCACTGCTTGGCCGGGAGCTGGTGCGCTTGGCCAACCCTCGAGCCGGCGTGACCCAGCAGCAGCCGCGTTTGGCCAAGGTGTTTTACTCGGACAACGGTTCGACCGCAGTCGAGGTGGCGCTCAAGCTGGCCTATGAGTTCGCCCGCCGCACGGGGCGCGCCCGCAAGCCAAGGTTCCTTTCGCTCGACGGCGCGTATCACGGCGACACGGTCGGGGCGGTCAGCGCAGGGCACATCGACCTTTTTCACAAGGCGTACTCCGGCATGCTGTTCAAGACGGACAAGGTGATGTCGCCATACTGTTACCGATGCCCGTTCAACAAGGCCAAGCCGGAACGCGGCGACGCGCGCGACACCCGTAAGTGCAACTTCGAGTGCGTTGACAAAGTGGAGCAGCGATTCGCCACCCGCAAAAAACGCGGGAGCAACTACGCCGCGCTGCTGGTCGAGCCGGGCATGCAGGGGCCGGCCGGAATGATCGCGCAGCCGAAGGGATGGCTTGGCCGCGTCGCGCAGATTGCACAGGGACACGGCACCCAACTCATCGCCGACGAAGTGATGACCGGCTTGGGCCGCGCTGCTTGCCGGCATTTTGCCAGCCACGACGAAGGCGTGCAGCCGGATTTCCTCTGCCTGGCCAAGGGACTAACCGGCGGCTATCTGCCGATGGCCGCCACGCTGACAACGCAGGAAGTGTTCGACGCGTTTCTTGGCGACTATTCCGAGTTGAAGACTTTCTTTCACGGGCACAGCTACACCGGCAACCAACTCGGCAGTGCCGCCAGCCTGGCCAGTATCGGGTTGCTGAAGACCGCCGCAAGCAGGCGCAAAAAACTTGCCGCGAATCTCCACACCGAAGCCAAGCGGCTTTGGAGCCTGTCTCAAGTTGGTGACATCCGGCAGGCGGGATGCGTGCTGGCGGTTGAATTGGTTCGCGACTGGCGGACACGCGAGCCGTTTAAGTTGGCCGAGCAGGCTGGGATCCGCGTCTGCGACGGCTTGGCCAAGCGCGGCGTGCTGACGAGGTCGGTCGGCAACGTGATCGTCATCATGCCGCCGTTCTGCACGACGCAGCAACAGGTCAAAAAAATCTTCTCCGCGCTGCACAACTCGATTGAAGAATCCCTCAACAAACCATGACCTCTTTCGCCTTCGTTGCCCTTGGGCTGATTTTGATTCGCTATTTTTTTGAGCTTTGGCTCGATGGGGTGAATGCGGCTCATGTGCGGAAACACGCCGATGAAGTTCCGGAGGCATTCCGGGAAATCATGGACGAGGCGACGTACCAGAAATCGGTGCAGTACACTCTGGCCAAGGCTCGCTTCGGCACGGTCTCGGACAGTTACAGCACGGCGGTGCTCTGTGCCCTGCTCTTCAGCGGTTTGCTGGCATCACTCTTTGCCCAAGTCGTGGAGCGGACCGGTCAATCCGCATGGGGACTGGCCATCGCGCTGTGGGCAGTGATCCTGCTGATGTCGCTGCTGAGCCTGCCGTTTTCATGGTGGTCGCAGTTTCGGCTTGAGGAGCAGTTTGGGTTCAACAACTCGACGCAGCGCACTTGGTGGTCGGATCAGGTCAAGGGGGTCGCGCTGAGTTTTGCCATCGGCGTGCCACTGCTGGCGCTGATACTTTGGCTGGTCGGGGCAAGCGGCGATTATTGGTGGCTGTGGGCGTGGGGCGTGGTCGTGGTTTTTCAATTGCTGATGAGCGTGTTGGCGCCAATTTTCATTCTTCCCCTGTTCAACAAGTTCACGCCGTTGCCGGAAGGCTCGCTGAAAGACCGGTTGAAAAACCTGGCCGAGCGCACCGGGTTTATCAACGCCGGCATCCAAGTAATGGACGGCAGCAAGCGCTCCAAGCACTCAAACGCCTTTTTTACCGGCTTGGGCAAGGGCCGGAGAATTGCGCTGTTCGACACTCTCGTGGAGCAGATGAGCGAGCAGGAACTTGAAGCCGTCTTGGCACATGAGATCGGCCATTACAAACTCCGGCACGTGCCGAAAATGATCACGTGGTCGTTTGTCACCACGTTGGCTGGTTTTTGGGGGTTGAGTTTGCTGGAGGGACAGTCCTGGTTCACAGGTGCGTTCGATTTTGGTAGCGAAGCCGGAATTGCCCCGGCGTTTTTGCTGTTTGGCCTCCTCGCCGGGACGGTGACGTTTTGGCTCTCACCGCTGTCGAGCCTTTGGTCGCGCAAGTTCGAATACGAGGCGGACGCCTTCGCGGCAGACGCGGTGAACACCAGTGAACCGATGATCACGGCGCTCCGAAAACTCAACCGGGAAAACCTGAGCAATCTCACCCCGCACCCGTGGTACAGCGGCTTTCATTACGATCACCCGGCATTGCTTGAGCGCGAATCTGCGCTGAAAGACTGGAATCCGGGCGATCGGGCCGCATGATATTCAGCTTTTGCCGCTTGGCCAAGCAGGGTAGGTTTCCGCGCGCCCTTGGGAGAGGCACGACTTTGAATTCGATATGCGACTGAAATTATCCATCACATTTCTGACCGGTTTTTTGGCGCTTGGCCAAGCGATCACCGGCCTGGCAAGCGACCCGTTCATCAGCGA
>DQOE01000246.1 GCA_015658765.1 Verrucomicrobiota bacterium
AGCGTGTATCCCCGCTTGATGAGTCCCTCCCAATTCAAACGCTTGGCCATCCCGTCTATTTTATTTTGCGCGCTGAACCATCCGCCGCTAACGACAAACACAATTCCGCGATTATTGCGCTTGGCCAAGGGTTGAAAAACGTCGAGCGTCAGGGCCAAGCCGTGCTTCCGCCCGTAAATGATTTCCTTCTCCCGCTTAAAAAGGCTCTCGTCTGCAAATCCAATCGACGAGCAGGCAAAAACGAGGACGAGAATCTGCAATGGAAACGCACACTTCATAGACAGGCGCAACAGATACCGCATACACGCAAACAATTGCAAGTTTGCACGAAAATGCAGCGCACAAAAAAAGGCCCAGCGACGAATCGGCGGAGTCGTCACTGGACCGGGAGGAACTGAGGATATACCTCACTCAGAGTCCGCGGAAGCTTGCTGGAGGCGTTATGAGTGTCAACAAAAAAAACTGCATAAAGCATAATAAAACACCTATAAGCCGTCAAATGGATTTTTGTTAACGTTAAAGCCGGAAGAAAAGTACGATCCAGCTTTTGTGATTAGGCTGTGAAAACATTGGGGGGGTTGATTGTGCTCTCACATTTCCTCTGTTGATAACTCAGGTTGATCGGGCGTTTCTTCGTCGGGGATTTCTGGTTCTTCAGCCTTAATCTCCGGGTGCAAATCAATTTTCCGGCGTAACGCCGGTATATCCTTTTCAATCGCCGCCTCAAGTTTGTGAAGTAATTTTTTTGAGGAGATCGAAGCGGAAAGACTTCTCAGGCCGTGGACTCGCATGATGTCGAGTATTCCGGTTTTTGTGATTTCCCAGAGGGCGTAAAGGTCCGCTCGTTTTTGCAGCGAAAGTTCATCCCTGTAAGCCCGTTTAAAAAAGACATCGACTCCCTCCTCTGTTCCGATGGAGCGGCGCAGTTTCCTGAGGCCAAGCGAGAGGAACCACCAAAACAACGAGGCCCACACAAAGGCGGAGCCAAGGACAATGCCGGGGACGGTCAATGCCTCCCAATTCTTCTCGTTGAATGCGTCGCTCCATTCCGGTTGAAGCCACCAATCCCGTGTGATCCACGCCGCGCCGGCAGACAGCATCACTAACCCGGAAAACGCCAGCCAAAGGCGGCTGACCAGTCGCCGGTAAGCCGTCACGGCCTCGAGACAAACCTTTACGTGAACGGACAAGCGGCGCGCCTGGGAGAGCAACCCGCTGACGAGGTTGTCCGCCCGTCGGGCGGGTGCCCTCATGATTTCTGCAACCACCTCGTCCCGTGAGATGTCAAAGTCCTCCAGCGGAATCGGCTTCGCGTTCCCCTCGAGGGGTCGGGTGGCAAAGCCGGGCAGATAGGTTGTGTAAATGCGCGGAATGTCCTTCGTCGGAATCGTCTTCGAGAGGTTCCAGCAAAGGGTGCCGTAGGTTCGCGCGAAGTCGCGGATGTTGTCGAACAGGTCAACCTTGTTGAGCACGATCAGCAACTTGTGGTCGATGCCGACCAGTTGTCTTGTGAAAATGGTAACCGCCTCGCCGGTTGTGCCCGGCTTGTCGGGATCAAAAAAGAACAGGACGAGGTCGGCGCTCTCTGCGAAGCGCCGGACGCACTCCCGGAAGTCGTAGCTGCGGAGCTGGTGGCTGCTGGCGGAGTCGATCATGCCCGGGCTGTCGATCAGCGTCAGTTGCCGGAGGTTTTCGGACGGGTAAGCCTTGAACTGGAGCTTGGCGAGGAACTCCGGGCCGAGGTTGGCCAAGTCCTGATAATCCAGCTCGGGGTGCGACACCAGCGTCTGCCCATCGAGCGTTTCCTCTTCCTCCCCGTAAGTGATCAGCGTGAACCCGTCATCCGTCGGGGCCATGCCGGATTCCTGAATATCGGCCCCGGCGATGTAGTTGATGAACGACGATTTGCCCGAGGAGTGGTTCCCGAGGAACAGAACCCTTGGCGACCCCGGCACGTCCTTGTCGCTGATTGGCAAATTGAAACGGTAGCGGCTGGCCAGCAACGACAACGTTTTGGCGTAGATCGACCGGACGTTGCGTTCGAGTTTTAAAAGATCATCCATTGCGTGTGCCGAGCCAAGCGGACACGCCCTTATAATCGATGCGCTACCGCTCCCAAAGAAAAATGCACCGGCCGGGCGGCGAAATGAGATTCACACCGACTCGGGTTGACGCTAGGCTGCACGGCCATGAGTTTGACGGAGGAAATGACCGACTTAGCCAAGCGCGCCCGCTTGGCCTCTCGCCGCCTGGCCAGCCTGTCCAGCGACGATAAAAACAAATGTCTGCTGGCCATGGCCGACGCCATCGAGGCCAACGCGCCCGCGATCCAGCAGGAAAACGCCAGGGACATGCTCGCCGGCGCGGAGATGGGCTTGGCCAAGCCGATGCTGGATCGGCTGCTGCTGGATGAAGGGCGCATCTTCGGCATGGCCGTCGGCCTCCGCGAAGTCGCCGTATTACCCGACCCGGTCGGGCGTGTGATCGAGGAGCGCTCGCGGCCCAGCGGACTGAAACTCACCAAGGTCGCCTCGCCGATCGGCGTGATCGTCATCATTTACGAATCACGCCCCAACGTCACCGCCGACGCGGCGGGCCTCTGTTTCAAGTCCGGCAACGCAACGATTCTTCGCGGCGGCAAGGAGGCCATTCACTCGAACCAAATCATTGCAAAGATCATGGTCGAGGCAACGGCCGGGGCTTTGCCTGCTTTCCCGGCGGGCGCCATACAGGTCGTGCCGACGACCGATCGCGGTGCCATCCCCGAGCTGCTTTCGCTCACGCGCTTCGTTGACCTCTGCATTCCGCGCGGCGGCGAAAGTCTCATTCGTGCCGTGACTGAGTGCTCGCACGTGCCGGTCATCAAACATTACAAGGGCGTTTGCCACGTTTACATCGACGCCGACGCCGACGCCGCGATGGCGGAGGAGATCGTCTTTAACTCGAAAGTACACCGGCCCGGGGTTTGCAACGCCGCCGAGACGCTGCTGGTTGACAAGTCCGTCGCCACCGACGTGCTGCCCCGCTTGGCCAAGCGCCTGGCCAAGGCCAACGTCGAGTTGCGCGGCGACAAACCGACGCAAGCCTTGCTCGACGGCAGCGGCGTCGAGGTCACCCCGGCCTCCGCCGCCGATTGGGACGAGGAATACCTCGACCTCGTGCTGTCGGTGAAAATCGTGGATGGCGTCGGCGAGGCGATCGAGCACATCAACACGCACGGCTCGGGCCATACGGAAACGATCGTCACCGGCGACTCGGCAGCGGCGAAACGTTTCCAGACCGAGGTGGATTCCTCGACGATTTTCTGGAACGCCTCGACCCGCTTCAGCGACGGCATGGAATTCGGCATGGGCGCGGAGATCGGCATCAGCACCGACAAAATCGGCGCGCGCGGCCCGATGGGCTTGGAGGAATTGACCAGCTACAAATGGCTTGGTGTCGCCGACGGCTTGATTCGCAAATGACAGTTCGTGAGCTCATGGACAAATACGTTCGCCTGCTTCGACGGGCTGGGATCAAGTCGCCACGGGCCGATGTCGAGTGGCTGGCCTCTGACGTTTTCAAGTGCAGCCGCTCGGAACTCGCCCTTCATGGGCACAAGATGCCGACTCGCGAGCAGGTCGATCGAATGCGGAAAAACATCAAGCGCCGGCTGGATCGCGAGCCGTTGCAGCATATTCTCGGCATCGGTGATTTTTACGGCTACGAGTTTCGGGTAAGCTCCGCCGTGCTGATCCCCCGCCCGGAGACGGAGACGCTGGCGGAGTTGGCCCTGGGTTTCCTGCACCCACTCCCCGCCCCGGTCGCCTTCGATCTTGGCACCGGCAGCGGGTGCATTGCCATCACGCTGGCCAAGCGATGCCCCGGCGTGAAAGTCATCGCCTCCGATGTGTCCGAGTCGGCGCTCAACCTGGCCAAGCTCAATGCCGAGACGCTCGATGCGATCGAGCAGGTGGAGTTCCGCGAGGCCGACGGCTTGCCCGCCTTGGCCGAGGGTGAGCAAGTCGACTTGATCGTCTCGAATCCGCCGTACATTCCGTCCGGTGACATCGCCGGCCTGCAACCCGAGGTTCGGCACTACGACCCGCACCTCGCGCTAGATGGCGGCGAGGATGGCCTGCAGTTTCACAGGCTGCTCGCTGCCGAGGGACAATCCCGCCTGAAGCCCGGCGGCAAACTGATGGCGGAGTTCGGCGACGGGCAGGAATCGGCCATCGAGGGCTTGTTTGCCCAAGCCGCCTGGGCAAGCGTGAAAATCACCAACGACCTGACCGGCCGGCCCCGAATCGTGATTGCCTCCGCCGGGCAATAGCGTAACACTGCGCCCCGACAAACGCTCATGGATTGCCTGGTCATCAAGGGAGGGACGCCGCTCAAGGGCGATGTCAAAATCAGCGGCGCCAAAAACGCCGCCCTGCCGCTGATGGCGGCGACGTTGTTGACGAGTGATGAGTGCGTTTTGCGCAATCTGCCCAACCTCAGCGACGTGCAGTTCATGGCGCGGATCTTGGAATCGCTCGGCGCATCGGTCGAGATGAACCGGGGAACGATCCGTGTCCGGGCAAGAAAAATCGGCGGCTTCGGCGACTACGACTTGATCCGCAAAATGCGCGGCTCAATCTGTATTCTCGGGCCGCTCATGGGCCGCCTCAACGAGGCCAAGGTGTCGATGCCCGGAGGCTGTGTCATCGGCGCGCGCCCGATCGATCTGCACCTCAAGGGCATGCGCGACCTCGGCGCAAAAGTCCGCGTCGAGGCCGGTTACGTGCACGCCAAGGCCAAGAGGCTGACCGGCGGCGAGAGCTTCCTCGGCGGCCGTTGCGGCCCCACGGTTCTCGGCACGGCCAACATGCTGATGGCCGCGAGCCTGGCCAAGGGCAAAACACTCATTCACAGCGCCGCCTGTGAGCCGGAGATCGAGGACTTGGCCAAGTTCCTCAACGCCATGGGTGCAAAAATCTCCGGCGCCGGCAGCCCGACGATCACTATCCAAGGCGTGCGACGGCTCAGGGGGGCGGAGCACCGGGTGATCCCCGACCGGATCGAGGCGGCAACCTACGCCCTCGCCGGTGCAGTGACGGACGGCGACGTGACGCTGCGCAGTTGCCACCCCAGCCACCTCAGCGCGGTGCTCGACAAAATGCGCGAGGCCGGCGTGCGAATCGAGGCCGGGCGCAACACCCTTCGCGTCCGCCCCGCCAAACAGTTGCGCTCTGTGGACATCACCACCATGCCGCACGCCGGTTTCCCGACCGATGTGCAGGCACAAATGATGGTGCTCATGCTCAAGTCGCCCGGCATCAGCATCATCACCGAGCGGATTTTTGAGTCGCGCTTCATGCACGTGAATGAATTGGCACGAATGGGCGCGGACATCTCGATCGAGGGGCCAAGCGCCATCGTCAAGGGCGGCCAACCGCTCAGCGGCGCGGATGTCATGGCGAGCGATCTTCGCGCCTCTGCGGCTTTGGTTTTGGCCGGCATGGCGGCCAAGGGCGTCACTCGTGTGAATCGCGTTTACCACATCGATCGGGGCTACGAAAACATCGACGGCAAACTCCGTGCGCTCGGCGCGAACATTTCGCGCGAGCCGGGCCAGTGAGCGTCAAGCACCCGATGCCAGCCGCCAAAGAACCGGTCACCATCGGCTTGATCCAAGCCGCTGCCTCCGGCGTTCCCGCCGAAAATCTCGAGCCCACCCTGGCCAAGGCCGAACAGGCGGCGAAAGACAGGGCGCAAATTATCTGCACGCAGGAACTGTTCGCCTCCCAATATTTTTGCCAGAGCGAGGATCACAAAAACTTCGCCATGGCCGAGCCGATCCCCTGCCCGACGACGGAGACGTTTCAGCGCTTGCCCAAGCGCTGCGGCGTGGTGCTGATCGTCTCTCTGTTCGAGAAGCGCGGCGCGGGCGTTTATCATAATTCCGCCGCGGTCATCGATGCCGACGGCTCACTGCTCGGCGTGTATCGCAAAATGCACATTCCGGACGACCCGCTCTATTACGAGAAGTTTTACTTCACGCCGGGCGACCTGGGGTTTCGCGCGTGCCAGACCCGCTTCGGCAAAATCGGCGTGCTAATCTGCTGGGATTAGTGGTACCCCGAGGCTGCGCGACTCACCGCGATGCAGGGCGCGGAGATTCTTTTTACCCCACCGCCATCGGCTGGCATCCCTCGGAAAAGGCCCGGTACGGCGAACGTCAGCATAATTCATGGGAGACGGTTTAGCGCAGTCATGCGATCACAAACGGCTGCTACGTTGCCTCGGTCAATCGTATCGGCCACGAAGCCCCGGCCGGCGGGGACGACATTGAGTTTTGGGGGCAAAGTTTTATCACCGACACGTCGGGATAAATCATCGCCAATGCCTGCCAAGAAGAAACGGTCTTGCTCTGCGAGATCGACTTGGCCAAAGTGGGTGTGACCCGCACACATTGGCCGTTCCTGCGCGACCGGCGCATTGATGCGTATGGAGATTTAATTCGCAGATTGATCGATGAATGACAAACCCGATGAAACAAAACCGCTCGCTTGGATTACCGGAGCCGGAGGGCTGATCGGCAGCCACATCGCACGCGCCGCTGCGGTGCATGCGCCGGGCTGGCGGGTTCGCGCATTGATGCGTGACGACTTCGATTTGAC
>DQOE01000222.1 GCA_015658765.1 Verrucomicrobiota bacterium
ATATGGCCGTTGTCGGTCTCCGGCTTGAGCGGCACCTCGACGGCGACTTTACCGTCCTTGGTGATCTCGAGCAGGCGTGGCTTAGGCCCCCGCTCAACGACCAGCGTGTTGCCGTTGGCCAGGCGCCACGCCGTGCCGAGTTCCTTGTTCGGCTTGGCCAGCGCGTAGCGCCACACGACCTTCATGTCACGCGTCATCTCCTTGGCCACGTTGTTCGCGGAAAAGAGAATGTTGCCATTCGGCAAAACGGAGCCGTCGCGCGAATGTTCGTTCACCTGCCAGACGACCTCGCTTTTTTCGTTGATGAGTTGAGTCAGCCGGCCGCAAATCAGGATGCTGTGGCGTATGCCCTCGCTGCTCACCTGCCGGATGGCCGGTTGGTCCGCGGCAAAAGAAGAAGCACCCATCGCAAACAGCGACACGCCGAGAATGGAATTACGAAGTGATCTCATGCGCGGCGAACCTACCCCGCCACCCCCGCTTGGCCAAGCGGCTAGTTATTCAGTCGGCAAATCGACAAGGTGGATTTCGCCGTCGGTGATCTCGATATTCAGCGGGTGGAGGCTAGCTCCGGTGCACGGCCCCTCGATGCACAGGCCGGTTTTTGGGTGATACATCGCGCCGTGCGTTTGGCAGACGAACAGGCTGCCGTCGCTGCTGAAAAACTCGCCGTCGCCGTAGTCGAGGGTCAGCGGCTGGTGGCGGCAGAGGTTTTCGTAGGCAACGATTTCGCCCCTGTAATTAGCCACAAAAGCGTCCACCCGGATGCCGTCGCGCTTGAATGAAAATTGCTTGGTCGTGCCCTCGGGCAGGTCGTCGAGCTTGGCCAGCTTTTTGCGCATCAGCCGTTGGCCAAGTTTTCTTCAGGGATGCCCTCGTTGAGGCTGCCGCGCCGGTAGCCTTTCGTGTCGAGCGTGACGTCGGCGAAACCGGCGTCGCGAATCCGCGCCGACACGGACGCCATCAAGTCCCCACCGAGGAAGCGTTCCATCTCCGCATGGCCAAGCTCGATCTTGGCCAAGGCGCCGCCGGGCTGCTCGTGGTACCGCACGCGCACTTCGCGAAAGCCGCCGTCGCGCAACACGCCCTCGGCCTGCTCGATCATCGCCAGCTTCTCCGGCGTGACCGCCTGCCCGTACGGGATGCGGGAGCTGAGGCAGGGCATCTGCGGCTTGTCGGCGGTGGGGAGGCCAAGCGCGGCGGAGAGTGCGCGGATTTCGTCCTTGGCCAAGCCGGCCTCCTTCAGCGGGGCACGCACTTCAAACTTTTTGGCTGCCTCAGCGCCGGGCCGGTGGTCGCCGATGTCGCTGCTATTTTCGCCGTAAGCCAGCACCGCGAAGCCGCCATCGATCGCGATCGGCTCGAGCCGGGTGAACAGTTCGTGCTTGCAGTAGTAGCAGCGGTTGACGGGGTTCCCGGTGTAGTCGGGGTTGGCAAACTCCCGCGTGTGGACGATTCGCAGCGGAAAGCCGTGTGCCTCGGCGATTTCGCGCGCCTCCGCGAGTTCGCGGCGCGGCAAACTCGGCGAGTCGGCGATCACCGCGAGCATCCGGTCGCCCAGCACCTCGTGGGCGACATGTGCCAGCAGCACCGAGTCCACCCCGCCCGAGTACGCCACCAAACAGGATTCGTACCCGCGCAAAATGTCGCGCAGTCGGTTGAGCTTCTCGTCAGCCACGCCCCAAGGCTGCCCCGATCGCCCGCCGATGTCCAGCGGCCAGCTAGCCGCCTCAGTGCGCCTTAAGCCGGAAAAACCGTTGACTGCTGCCGGCGCTAACCGGGTGCGGGCTGGCGGCGTCCTCGAGGTCGGCCCATGGGCCGGCGAGCCGGCTGGCCTCCTGCAATTCGCCGTGTTCCCAGGCCAGTTCCATCCCGTCCCCCTTCCGTGTGATTTGCAGCGTCAACGGCCCGGGCGAGGCCAGAGACTTGATCTGGTAAATGACACCCGCGCCCGCGCCCTTGCTCACGTTGCCCCGCGCGGTGAGGTCGGTCACGAACAACGAATCGCGCGTCGCCAGCAACCCGTCCAGGTGACCCACGCCCGGTTCGTCCACGCCGATGAAATGAAAGTAGTTTCCCGTCTCCAAGTCAACATAGACCAGGGGGTTTTCCTCGTTGCCCGTGCCGGCGTAATTGAACCGGCCGTGGAACCCCACGAAGAGCCCGTGGTTGAGTCCCGCGGGAAACTCCGGCGGGGCGAAACAGATGTCATTGGGACCCTCGGCCTCGTTGCCGGTTTGGGGATCGGGCAACGGTTGGAACGCCACCCAGGGCTGGATGCCGCCTCCCACTACCTGGCCGGTCCGGTATCGGACATGGCTGAAGGGGAACCCGAAATCCTCGATCTTGCCGCCAATCTGGGCTGCCACGATGATGTTCAATTCGTCGGCGCTGTGCGGCTCGTTGGAATCGCTGAAGCCGTCGATTCCGTTGTCCTGCAGATAGAGGTCGCCGGTTTCCGGGTGAATCGCGAACCCCGCCGCATTGCGCAGGCCGGTGGCTATGCGCGTGAGGTTCGATCCCGTGACCCTGCCGCCGCGATCGGTAAGGGTGACCCTGTAAACCGAGTCCCCCCGCAGTGTGCCGCGGACGCCGATGTCGCTGCTCAGGGTGGCGGTCTTTTTTGTTACCGCGTAATTAGAGTCCGAGCC
>DQOE01000117.1 GCA_015658765.1 Verrucomicrobiota bacterium
GACATGACGATGCGCGAAAAAGTCACCCAACTCACCAAGGCCGATGCCTGCATGACCTGTCATGGAATCATCAATCCGCTTGGCTTCGCGCTAGAGCAATTCGACGGCATCGGCCGGTTGCGCGAAACGGAAAAGGGGAGACCAATCAACACTGTTTCGGATTATCTCTCCGCTGACGGCAGCACCGTCCGGTTGACCAGCGCCGGCGACCTTGCACGCCACGCCACGGAAAGCCCCAGTGCCCAAAACGGATTCATAGAGATGCTCTTTAATCAGGTTGCCAAGCAGCCGGTTCGGGCCTACGGTTCGGGCGTTCTGAACCGGCTGCGCGGAGATTTCGCGGCTTCCGGTTTTAACGTGCAATTTTTGCTGGCTGAAACGGCTGTCATCAACGCCCTGAATGGGATCGACCCGGCGCAGCCAATTGAAAGGAACTGAATTATGAACCCTCTTGATCGCAGACAGTTCATCCGGGACATCGGAGTCTCGACAGCAGCGCTGCCATTCATCACCGGGCTGCCGAGCCTCGGCCTGGCCGCAACCACGCCACGCCGGCAACGGCTTGTCGTGATGTTCAGCCCCAACGGCACCATCCCGAAAAACTTCTGGCCGGACGCAACCGGCAGCGACTTCGAGCTGAAGGAAATCATGAAGCCGCTCGCCCCGTTCAGGGATCGCATGCTTGTCCTCAACGGCCTTAACAACAGGGTGCGCGGCGACGGGGACAGCCACATGCGCGGCATGAGCTGTTTGCTCACCGGCATCGAGCTGTTCCCGGGTAACATCCAGGGCGGCTCCGATACACCCGCCGGCTGGGCCAAGGGCATCTCGATCGATCAGGAGATCAAAAACTTTTTTCAAAGCCGCGAAGCCACCCGCACCCGGTTTGGCTCGCTGGAGTTTGGTGTCGGTGTCTCGGATCGCGCCGATCCTTGGACGCGCATGTCGTACGCCGGCTCGAATCAACCGGTCGCCCCGACGGATGACCCGTACCAGATGTACCAGAAGCTCTACGGCCAACTCCGAGACCGGGACAGCCTGTTGAGCATTTTGGATGAAGTGCGGGATGACCTCGATCGCGTCTCCAAAAAAATCAGCGCCGAGGATCGGCGACTGCTTGAGGAACACGCCGGGTTCGTCCGCCAGATGGAACAGGAATTTGGCCGTGTCGACAGCAACGCCCTGGTCAGCAATCCGCCGAAGTTCGAGGCCGGCATCACCAACCAAAACGACAATGTCCCGCGCCTGAGCCGGATGCAGATCGACCTGATGGTGAACAGCTTCGTCAACGACTTCGCGCGGGTCGGCACGCTGCAATACACGAAGTCGGTTGGCCAAGCGCGGATGAACTGGCTCAACATCAAGGACGGCCATCACGGTCTATCGCACGAGTCCGACAAAAACGAAGACGCCGTCGACAAACTCACGCGCATCAACAAGTGGTTCGCCAGTGAACTGGCCTACTTGGCCAAGCGCTTGGCCGAGATCCCCGAGCCGGGCGGCAGTGGCAGCCTCCTCGACAACACCACCATCTTGTGGACCAATGAACTGGGCAAAGGCAACAACCACACGCTCAGAAACATTCCGTTTGTCCTGCTCGGCGAAGGGCTTGGTTTCAAAATGGGCCGTTCACTGGACATGAAAGGTGCGGCCCACAACCGCCTGCACTTGGCCATGGCTCACGCCGTCGGGCACCACCTCAAGACGTTCGGCAACAAGAAGCTAAGTCAAGGCGGCCCACTCAGCTTGGCCTGACAAACAGCGCGCCTGCCCAAGTTCCCCCACCCTACGCCAGGATGCCGCGCACGACTCGGCCGTGGACGTCGGTCAACCGGAAGTCGCGACTGGCGAATCGGTAAGTGAGTTTTTCGTGATCGAAGCCCATCAGATGCAAAATCGTCGCGTGTAGATCGTGAACATGAACAGGGTTCTCGGCAGCTTGAAAACCGAACTCGTCGGTTGAACCGTAAACCGTTCCACCCTTCACACCACCACCCGCTAAAACCATCGAGAAGCCGGCAGAATTGTGATCGCGGCCCAGCTTTGATTTGCCGGCGTTGGTGATCTCAACCGTCGGCGTGCGGCCAAACTCGCCACCCAAAATGATCAACGTCTCATCAAACAAACCGCGCTCTTTCAGGTCTGCGATCAGCGCGGCGATTCCCTGCGAACATTCCTGCGCAAGTTTGCGATGATTTTTCTCGATCTCGTCATGGTTGTCCCAGGGCTGCCATTTGCCGTGCCAAACCTGCACAAATCGAACGCCCCGTTCGACCAGTCGCCGTGCCATCAACAACTGACGCGCCTGCGTCGTTTTGCCGTAGCGTTCGCGAATGAATTCAGGCTCCCGCTGAACGTCGAATGCATCCGTCGCTTCCATCTGCATCCGATACGCCTGCTCGTAGCTTTGGATGCGCGACTCCAACTGCGGATCATGCCCGCGCTCGTCCAGATGTTTTCGATTCAGCGCTTGCAACAGATCGAGTTGGCGACGTTGCGCGGCAAAATCCAATCGCGGATTGCGAATATTCTCGATCAGTTTTTCCACTGCGGTGTGTTCTGTGTTCACATACACACCCTCGAAGATTCCCGGCAAAAATGACGACCGCCAGTTGTCCGGCCCTTTCACCGGATGACCGCCCGGACACATCGCGATGAAACCGGGCAAGTTGCGGTTCTCGGTGCCCAGCCCGTACGTCAGCCATGAACCCAGACTTGGGCGCACCAGGGTGTTGTCGCCGCTGTTCATGAGCATCAACGACGGCTCGTGGTTCGGCACGTCACACTTCATTGAGCGTACTACGCAAAGATCATCGGCATGCTGGCCCAAGTGCGGAAACATCTCGCTGATCGGGATGCCGCTCTGCCCGTATTGCGTGAACTGAAACGGCGAAGCAAATGCAGCTCCGGTCAATCGCTCGGTTATCAGATTGGGCGTCGGCAGCGGCTTGCCGTCGTGCCTAGCCAAGAGCGGTTTCGGATCGAAGCTGTCCACATGCGACAAGCCGCCGTTGAGAAAAATGTGGATGATGTGCCGTGCTCGAGGCGCAAAGTGTGAACCACGCGGTGCCAGTGGATCGACCTGCACGCGAGCATGATTTCCCGAGTCGGCGAGCACATTGTTCAGGCCAAGCAGCGCAAACCCCATCCCCGATCGCGCGAGAAAATCGCGTCGGTTGGCCAAGCCGGCTCGGTTGGGGTACGGCAAATTCATCTCATCAATCCATAAACAAAAACTCGTTCGATAGCAACAATACCTGTGCCAGTTCAGCCCACGGATTTGGCGATGACGACTTGCCGGAAGAAGACACCTTTAATTGACTGCGATCAACCACATAGCGCTTGGCCAAGGCTAATTCATCGATTGCAGGTTCACGGCCAA
>DQOE01000002.1 GCA_015658765.1 Verrucomicrobiota bacterium
CGTGTTGCCCATCCAGCCGTGCCTGAATTTGCGTTTGCCCGGAGTCGGGCTACACCGTCGGCAACCATCACCGTACGCCCAGGTGATAGTGTCATTGCTGTCATCAGCGTAAAATGACCAGGCCATCATGAGCTGCTTGTTGTTGTTCATGCAGGAGATGCCGTGTGCCTTGGTCTTGGCCTTGGCCAATGCCGGCAACAACATGCCGGCGAGGATGGCGATGATGGCAATAACCACCAGCAACTCGATGAGGGTGAAAGCGCCGCGCTTGGCTTGGTGGGGCGTATGTTGTGTTTTCATTTTAATGGACAAGTAAAATCAATGGCCGTTACTGGACGGCGGGTTGGGCACGCACCATAGACGATTGCGCCCAGGTCTATTGTTCTCCTTTTTGTACCATTCAAAAGTCATGAATTCTGCACTGCCACCGAACATGCCGGTGATCGCTCCCTCGCTGTGGCGTTTGCTGATTCCCTCGGAATAAATCTCCAAGCCACCCTGCATGAAAATTACCCCAGGCGTACTCGAGGCATCGTTGAAATTTCCAATCCGCCTTTCATCCGGTTCCCAGAATAAAACATCGTCTGACTTAAACTGATTTCGCTTGAAAGAGACCGTTTTACCACCAACCCTGACCGACCCATAAGTCGTAAATCTAGTCACGACGCCGTTCATCACGTAACTACTGCAATCCTGATAACCAGAACTGCGTCGTTGCTTGAGATCCTTTGCTTTTTCAGCAACGCAAATAAAAGAGCCCTTATTGCTTACATAGGGCCACAGTTGCCCCAACTCAGGGCGAAAGCGTGACTCGCCCTTTGGAACACTACGGTTGGAATAGTTGTAAGCCCAGCCATAGGTCTGCACGCCCCAGTTCGGGTAAGTCATGTAATCGTCGTGATCGTCGGAGTACATGTGGACGGCGAGGAGGAGTTGTTTTTGGTTGTTCAGACAGTTTGTGCGTTGGGCCTGGCTCTTGGCCTTGCCGAGGGCCGGCAACAGCATCGCCGCAAGGATGGCTATGATGGCAATAACCACCAGCAACTCGATCAGGGTGAATCCCCGCTTGGTTAACGACAAATATCCTGTCTTCATTTTAAACCCGATTCCTTCTGAAGCGGAGTAGGCTACCCTCCGAATAGCGGTTCTGCAACCCCCGTTTGCGATTTAGCCCAAGCGCTTGGCCCAGCGGCGGAGCTGTTTTTTGACCTCTTTCGTGCCGGGCGATCCAGTCGAGGTTCGCTTGGCCAAGGCCTGTTTCAGCTCGAAAACCTCCAGCGCACCGGCCTTGAATTTCCGGCTGACGCCCTGCAACTCCTTGAGCGTCAACCGATTCAGCGGCTTGGCCAATTTCTCGGCCAGACCGACGACCTCGCCAACCAAGTGGTGCGCCTCGCGGAACGGCACTTTTTGACCGACGAGCCAGTCGGCCAAATCGGTCGCCAGCAGCGCGGGGTCGGCGGCGGCGGCGGCGCACGCCCCGGCATTCACGCTGGTGTGCTGCAGCATGGCCGCCGTCAACCGCACGGTGGCGCGGACGCTGTCGATGCTGTCGAACAACGGCTCCTTGTCCTCCTGCAAGTCGCGGTTGTACGTCATCGGCAATCCCTTTAGCAGCGTCAGCAGCGACACGAGGTTGCCGACGAGCCGGCCGCTCTTGCCACGGGCAAGCTCGGCGACGTCCGGGTTTTTCTTTTGCGGCATGAGCGACGAGCCGGTCGTGTACGCGTCGGCGATGCGGATGAAATCAAACTCGCTGCTCGACCACAGGATAACGTCCTCGGCGAGCCGCGACAGGTGCACGCCCAGCAGCGACGCGACGAAACAAAACTCCACCGCGAAGTCGCGGTCGCTCACGGCGTCCATCGAGTTTTGCGAAACCACCGGCCTGCCCCGCGAATCCTCGAAGCCGAGCATTGCGGCAACTTGGTTGCGGTCGAGCGGCAGCGTGGAGCCGGCCAGCGCGCCGCTGCCCAGCGGACAGACGTTCACACGCGAGAAGGCGTCGAGCAGCCGCTCGCGGTCCCGCTCGATCATCTCGACGTATGCCAGCAAATGGTGCGCGAAGTAAACAGGCTGCGCGCGTTGCAGGTGCGTGTAGCCGGGGATGACGATACTGTCGTTCGCCTGGCCAAGCGCGACGAGCGCCTGTTGCAGCGAGCGCAGTTCCAGCTCCAGCTCGACGAGCTCGTCGCGGAGCCACATCCGCATGTCGAGCGCGACCTGGTCGTTGCGCGAGCGGCCGGTGTGCAGCTTGGCCCCGGCCGGCTCGCGCCGGGTCAGCTCGGCCTCGAGGTTCATGTGGACGTCCTCAAGAGACTCGTCCCACTCGAACCGGCCGGACTCGATATCGTCGCCGATGGCCTCGAGCGCGCGGACGATGCGCTTGGCCTCGGCCTTGGTGAGCACACCGATGCCCCCAAGCATGGTGGCGTGGGCGATGGAGCCAACGAGGTCATGCCGCCACAACCGGCGGTCGAACGAGATCGACTCGGTGAACTTGGCCACGTCCCGACCCGGCCCACTGCTGAACCGGCCGCTCCGCGACAGTGGCGATGATTTTTTCATCCGGCAGGAGGTTTTACGGCAGGCCGCTGGGCATTCCAACAAAAACCCCCTCCCGCTTGGCCAAGCGCTTGGCCAAGGGAAACCTTTGACGCGCCAGCGGGCATGCCGTAGCGTCCACCGCCTTTGTTAAAAAGTGATGATGGGTTTTCTGAGTAAACTTTTTCCGAATAAAAACGAGCGGCTGGTCAAGAAGCTCTCGGCACGCGTGGGGGAGATCAACCGGCTCGAGGAGGAGCTGCAGGCCACCTCGCCGGACGCCCTGCGCCAAAAGACGCAGGAGTGGAAGGAACGTCTCGCAGCCATCGAGGATGACCGGGAGCTGAAGCAGGAGCTGGCGGCCATCCTGCCGGAGGCGTTTGCGGTGGTGAAAAATGCCTGCCGAAGGCTTTACGGTACCGACGTGCACGTGCGCGGCCACGACCTCAGATGGGAGATGATCCCGTACGACGTGCAGCTCGTCGGCGGCATGGCGTTGCACGAGGGCAACATCGCCGAGATGGCCACCGGCGAGGGCAAGACACTCGTCGCCACGCTGCCGATTTACCTCAACGCACTGTCCGGGCGCGGCGTGCACCTTGTGACCGTCAACGACTACCTCGCCCAGCGCGATAGTGAGTGGATGGGCGCGATCTACAAATATCTCGGGCTGAGTATCGGCTGTATCGTGCACGACATGAACCCGACCGAGCGCCGCGAGCAGTACGACTGCGACATCACCTACGGCACCAACTCGGAGTTTGGCTTCGACTACCTGCGTGACAACGGCATGGCCAGCCGCACCGAGGACCAGGTGCAGCGCCAACACTACTTCGCCATCGTTGATGAGGTGGACTCGATCCTCGTCGACGAGGCGCGCACGCCGTTGATCATCAGCGGCCCGGCGGCGGCCAGCCTCGACAAGGAGTATCGCAAGGCCAATCACAAGATCAAAAACCTCGTTCAGGCCCAGCACAAGCTCATCGCCGGCTATTTGATCGATGCAGAGAAACTCAGCAAACAGCTGTTGTCCGAGGATCGCCCCGGGAACGCCGACGAACTGGAGTTGGAACTTGGCCTGCTGCTCTACAAGTCGCGGCTTGGCCAACCGAAGGGCGAGCGCCTCATGCGCCTCATGGAGGAGCCGCAAAACCAAAAGCTCATCGACAAAGCCGAGCTCTCCCTGCACTCCGACCAGTCCAAAAAGGAGCTTTACGCCCAAAAAGAGGAACTTTATTTCGGCATGGAGGAAAAGAGCCACGACGCCGACCTAACAGAGAAGGGCCGCAGCTACCTCAACCCGAACGATACCGAGGCGTTCATGCTGCCGGACCTCTCCGTGGAGCAGCACGACATCGACCACGACGAGAGTCTCGACGCCCAGAGCCGGTTGGCAGCCAAGACCAAGCTGCAGGACGAGTTCAAGGCCAAGGCCGAAAACATCCACATCACCGGCCAGTTGCTCAAGGCGTACAGCCTGTACGTGAAGGACATCGCCTACGTGGTGCAGGAGAACAAGGTGATCATCGTCGACGAACACACCGGCCGCGCCATGCCGGGCCGCCGCTGGAGCGACGGGCTGCACCAGGCCGTCGAGGCCAAGGAAGGCGTCACCATCGAGAAGGAAACCCAGACGCTGGCCACCATCACCATCCAGAACTATTTCCGCCTCTACACCAAGCTGGCCGGCATGACCGGCACCGCCGCCACCGAGGCGCAGGAGTTTTTCGACATCTACAAGCTGGGCGTCCTCTCCATCCCCACCCACGAGCCGTGCATTCGCGACGACGCCAACGACTCCGTCTACAAGACGCGCCGCGAGAAATACAACGCCGTGCTCGACGAGGTCAAAGAGGTGCACCGACAGGGCCGCCCGATCCTCGTCGGCACCGTCTCGGTGGAGGTCAGCGAGTACATCTCACGGTTGCTCAAGAAGAACGGCATCATCCACAGCGTGCTCAACGCCAAGTACCACGAGCAGGAGGCCGAGATCATCACCCGCGCCGGCCAGAAAGGCTCCGTGACCATCGCCACAAACATGGCCGGGCGCGGCACCGACATCAAGCTTGGCCAAGGCGTGGAGTCGATCGGCGGCCTGCACGTCATGGGCACCGAGCGGCACGAGTCGCGCCGCATCGACCGGCAGTTGCGCGGCCGCTGCGCGCGCCAGGGTGACGCCGGCTCCACCCGTTTTTTCCTCTCCCTCGAGGACGACCTGCTGCGGCTCTTCGCCACCGGCAACCGCCTGTTCAAATTCGTCGAGAAAGGCATCGGCGAGGGCGAAGCCATCGGCGACAGCGGCCTGCTCGACCGCTCCATCCAGACCGCGCAAAAGAACGTCGAGAAGCACCACTTCCAGATCCGCAAGCGCACCCTCGAGTACGACGAC
>DQOE01000297.1 GCA_015658765.1 Verrucomicrobiota bacterium
ACGGCGGTGAGCTGGTTTTTGAGCGGAACCGCTTCGGCACGACGAGCGGCTACAATGACATTTTAGACGTCAGCGGCGGCAAGCGGCCCGGGCCGATTTTGCAGATGTACGACAATGAGTTTTTTGGCGGCAGCGATGACGGGCTCGACCTCGACGGGATGGACGCGCACATCGAGGGCAACACGTTTCACGGCTTTCACAAACGCAACTCGAGTTCGAGTATTTCCGCCGCGATCGCGACCGGGCGGCACGGCGAACAGGCGTCTGACATCACGGTGGTGCGGAATATTTTTTACGACAACGACCACCACATTTTGCTCAAACAGGGAGGGCGACTCGAGACGTCAAACAACACGTTTTTCGGTGGCACACTTGGCGCGATCGCGTTCGACGAGCCGCTGCGGAAGCTCGAAATGCCGCGTGGCGCCCGGCTCACCGGCAACATTTTTTTTGGCAATAAAGCGGATTTGATTCACCTCAAACCGCTTTGGCTCGAGCAAAACTGGGTGTGGCTGCACGTGTTCGACTCGATCATCCGCAAGTCACACGACTGGTTCGGCGAGCGTACTTTCGCCGCTGATCCGATGTTTGCCGGCGCGCCGCTCGACGTGCGGCTCCGGCCCGGTTCGCCCGCGATTGGCACCGGGCCGAACGGGCTCGACATGGGCGCGAGTGTGCCCGGCGGCGCGTCGATTTCTGGCGAACCGCGCACGCCAACACGCGAGACGAACGCCGAGCTCACTGTCGGCGGCCCGGGCATCACGCACTACCGTTACCGCGTCAACGACAGCCCGCTTGGCGGCGAGTATCCGGTCGCTGAGCCGATCCGCTTGGCCAAGCTCGCGCCCGGCGAAATCGCCGTGAGCGTCATCGGCAAAAACAGCGTGGGCGTTTGGCAACCGCTTGGCCAAGCGACCCGCTCGAAGGCATGGACGATCGATCCAAACTACTCTCGCCTGCTCATCAACGAGGTGCTCGCCTGGCCAGGCGGCGATGCGCCGGATCAGGTCGAGCTGTTCAACAACAGCGCGGCCGCCGCCGACTTGAGCGGCATGAGTCTCACCGACGATCCGGCCAAGCCGCGCAAGTTTGTTTTTCCGGCGGGAGTGCAAGTCGCGGCTGGGGCGTACCTCGTGCTGGGCAGCGAACTCGGTTTCAAATTGGACGCCGACGGCGAAGGGGTTTGGCTTTTTGACAGCAGCGGAGAGTGGCTCGACTCGGTCGAGTTTGGGCCGCAGTTGCAGGGGCGCTCGATCGGGCGTGCCGGCCGCAACGGCAACTGGACGCTCACCCGGCCGACGCTCGGCGGGCCGAACGCCGCGATCGCACTTGGCCAAACGGACGCCGTTCGCGTGGCCGACTGGGTGGCCAACCCACCGGCCGGAGAGCGCGACGCGATCGAGTTGGCCAATCCCGGCGCGCTGCCGGTGGCTCTCGACGGGATGCGACTCTCCAGCCAGCCGATCGGCGCACCGGCGATGTTTGTCTTCCCGCCGCTGAGCTTCATCGGCGCGAAGGCGGGGCTGCCGCTCGATAGCCGCGCGCTGGGTTTCAGGCTCCCGTCGGCGCAAGGGGAGATTGGCTTGGCCGGTGCGGACGGTCGCTGGCTTGAGCGCATCGTGTACGGGCCGCAGCCGAACGGCGGCCGCTTGGCCAAGCGTTCCGGCGTCATTGTCAGCGAAGTGATGACTGACAACCGGACGACGTTGGCCGACGAGGACGGCGATTTTCCGGACTGGATCGAGCTGCACAACCCCGCCGACGAGCCGGTGGACTTGGCTGGCTTCGGGCTGTCCGATGACTCCGGCGATCCGTTCAAATGGAGCTTCCCGAAAGTCGCGATTGCGCCGGGAGAACACCTGCTCGTTTTTGCATCGGGGAAAGATCGGCGCGTGCTCCGCAAGTCCGCCGCAACGCCGCTGCCCGCTATCTCCGGCCTTCGTCTTTGGCTCGACGCGTCGGACAGCGACTCGCTCACCGTCGATGCGGAGGGCCGCGTGTCGCGTTGGCAGTCGGCCAACGGCATCACAGCCGCACAGAGTAATCACGCCTTGCAGCCGCTGCGGGCGACTGATCCGCTGAGCGGGATGCCGGTGTTGCGGTTCGACGGGCTTGATGACTGGCTGTCGTTTCAGTTGCTGAACGATGTCCGCACAGTGTTCGTCGTCGCGCGCGAGGACGCCCACGCGACGAGCTCGTTTCGTGCGGTGCTTGGGGATGGTGAAGCGGCGGATTTCACGCGGGGCGGCGACCGGGTTTTGTATTTTCACCCACACAGCGGCTTTGCCGGGGAGGATGCGATCGTGCGAGTCAACGGTTCGCCGGTGAAGCCCACTGCGGCTCGTTGGCCGGAGTCGCTCTGCCTCGTCACAAGCGTGGCGGCGCAACGCTTGCGAACCAGCCTGATCGGCTCCGACCGGTTTGTGCCGGATCGCAACTGGCACGGCGACATCGGCGAGGTGCTGGTTTACAACCGCAAACTCAACGCAGACGAAATCGCCGCTGTCGAAGCGTGGCTGATGGCCAAGTGGGTGCTACCGGCGGCGGCGCTGCATACCAATTTCAAACTCGGCGATGGCGACGACGCGGTGATGCTCACCGAGCCGCTTGGCCAACGAGCCGCCACGCTGTCGCTGCCACCGTGCCCGCCCGATGCCACGGTCGGCGTGGCGGCGAATGCGCTTGGCCAAGTGCTGTTCGCGCGGGCGACTCCGGGCACGGCCAACGTTGCCAAGCCGCACGTTGGCTGGGCCGGTGCGCCGCGCCTGGCCAAGCCGCCCGGCGTGTACGGCGACGCGATCGATTTGCTAATAACGCCGCCAGATTTTCAGGGCGAAGTGCGCTACACGCTCGACGGCTCCGTGCCCGGGCCGGAGGCCAGGCGCTACACCGGGCCGCTCCGCTTGGCCAAGCCGACGGTGGTTCGC
>DQOE01000353.1 GCA_015658765.1 Verrucomicrobiota bacterium
AACGACTACCTCTTCAAGATTGCTGATGCAGCAGGAACCACGGCGCGCATGCGGATTGATGGCCTTGCGGCGGGCACCTACAACGTCACGGTTTTTGAAGGCCGGACGACGGATGCAAGCCAGTTCGCCAAGATCTGGACCGGTGAAGAACCGGCGACGGAGAACACGGGGGATTTTGCCAAGGGCAGTGCCACGGTCACGGTGACAGTGGGTGCAGGTGAATCCCTCTGGTACATGCACCTAGAAGACGGCAGCGGCGGTGTTAGTGGCATGATGATTCGCCAGGCTGTAGACACTCCGGCGCTGAGTATCGTGAACAACGGGGACGGAACGGTGACGGTGACGTTTGAGGGCAAGCTGCAGGGAGCGTCGACAGTGAACGGCCCATGGGCCGATGTTGAGGGAGCAGTGAGTCCGCAGATTATTCCTGCCACCGAGGCGATGCAGTACGGCCGCGCCGTGAGCGAGTAATTTGGTTGGTTTAACCAAAAAGAGAACATACACCAGAGGCCGGGCATTGTGCCCGGCCTCTTTTTATTAGTAAGCTAGGATAGCCGATGCCTGGGTGCGTTCCTTGAGGTTATGGGTCTGGCTGCGAACGGACTTGGCCATAATCCGGTTCTTGTAGCTGCGGCGTTGCATATAGCTGATCTCGTGGAAACCATGATGGTCGTGTGAATCGGGTGGTTGACCGAAACCCGTACCTGACATCCTCCTCTGCCGTGCCGCTTGACCCACTTGGGCGGCCCCGTTTATTTCCGGATGAGCTGCCGGGCTTTTCCCTGGATCAGGCTGTCCATCTGTTCCAGTTGCGGAACAATGGACTGCACCTCCTCGGGAAACCAGCGGAAGCTGGCGTCACGGTGGTCGCGGCTGCTGGCGGTTTGTTGACGGTTGCCGTAGAGGAAGGCCCAATTGGTCGGCAGCCAGAACTGCTGCCACAACCTGTTTTTTTGAAGGACAACCTGCCGCAATTCCTCGGCGGGAAGCGGAAACAGTTCGCCGGTCGGCGTAATGCTGATACTGGAATTCAGGCCAAGTTGCGTGGCGATGGCTTTTGCGGCGAGCCATTGGCCGCTCCGCGAAAGCGTGACACCGTCGCGCGTCGCCGCTTGGCCAAGCAGGGCTGCGGTGAGATCGACAACCGGCAATTTGCGCGCTTGGCCAAGCCGACGGATGGCGGCGGCGTATTGCTGGAGGTGGGCGTAGCGATCTTCAACATCCAAGCCAAGGCCAAGCGGATCAGCAAACGGCACCGGCGTTACCAAGACCAAGCGGCTGGTTCGGCTGGAAAGTTGCTCGAGGGTTCGTTCGTAGGCCTTGGTAAAATCAGGCAGCTTTTCCTTGCCCTCAAGTGACTCCGCTTGGCCAAGCCACACAAACACCACGTTCGCTGGGAGCGGCTTACGGCGGTCCGCCTCGCCGTAGCTTGGCTTGGCGACCCCAAAAAAATTGCGTGGCCGCTGCTGCTGGTAGACGGTATCCGCCGGCCAAGCCATGTTTCGGACACGTAGGCGCTGCCCGGGATGCGCGGCGGCGAGCAACGTCTCGAGGTACCCGTGGCGCTGGCACTCCGCGGCATTGGCGCCGCCAATAATCACGAGCGATTGGTCGCCCTTGAGCGTAAATCCATTGGCAAACGCCGGCATGGGCAAGACCGTCTTGGCCAAGGGACGCACCAATGCGGGAGCGGGTGGTAGAGGCGGTTTTGGACTGGATGGCGTGGGATTGGTTAGTGCCCCGAGCCCGAGCGCTTTCAGCGTGATGCCCGGGCTATACCGCCACTCGCCGGTCAAGGCGATGGGCTTCTCCCCCTGTTTCGTCAATTTCATGTTGGCCGCCGGCCCGTTCATTCCACCGCTCCAGCCATGGTCGATGACCCGCACCGTGATGACGTTGCGACCGGTTTTCACGAGTTTTCCAGGCACAGTGTATTTACGAGGCGCAGTCCAGTAGCCGGGATGCTCGATGCCGCCGACCTGTATGCCATTGAACCAGGTCATGTCCATGTCATCAATCGCCCCCAGTTCGAGCGTGCGAGGTTTTCCGGCGTGCGCGTCGGGAATCTCAACTGCCCGCCGAAACCACACAGTGCCGTCGTGACCAGGCAGTCCCTCGGTCTCGTAGAAAGTCGGAAGCTTCATCGTCTTCCACTTGGCATCGTCAAACACGGTCGCGAACCACTTGCCAATCATGCCGGGATCGTTGGCATCAAGCTTCGCGCGCCACGCGGTCACTTGTGGAGTCCAGCCCGGTTTGGGCTGCGGTTTGCCTTCTTTGACCACCTTTTTTGGTAACGCCTCGAGTAGTTGTTTTTTGTTTAGGCCGGCCAGTTCGAGCTTGGGGCCGTGGACGAGTTTTACCGGGCGGTAATGCACGGTTTGCGGCGAGCCGGCATGAACCTGGAAAGCTATTTTTCCGGACAACTCGCCTTTGGGATCTTCTATCGCGACGCACAGGGTGCCGTTGATGGCCGTCCAAATCTTGTGCCCGACCGCCAGTATTTCGTAGCGGTTCCAGTCATCTCGTTTAACGGCCTTGGCGGCCCGATCGTTCCAGTCCAGTTTGCCGCGTCCGTGTTCGTGGTAGAGCTTGCCCCACACGCCTCCGCCTACGTCCGCCTGATAGCCAAGCGCCTGGCCGGCGGCATCCACCTTCTTCGAGCGAAACTGAATGCCCGCATTGCGGCCATCCGGCGTGAGTTTCACGTCGACTGCCAGGTAAAAGTCCATCACTTCGCCATCAGCCCAAATAAATTCGTTCTTTGGTACATTTACTGCCGAATGCCCCACGATGGCATTGTCCTTCACCGACCAGTACTTGTGTTGCGAAGTCGACCAGCCCTTGAGGTCTTTGCCGTTAAAAAAAGTGGTGTCCACACGCGGTTTGAGAATCCATCCACCCGGTTGCGGCGTGGCGGTTTTTTGGGTGTCGGCATACCACGCCTTGATTTGCTTGAGCATGGCGGCGGCCCGCTTTGGTTCTTCGGCGGTCAAATTGGTGTTTTCACCGATATCTTTATCCAGCCGGAATAATTCAACTTGTTCGTTGGCGAAGGTGCCGGGCTTGGCCTTGGGGTGTTGCACGACCAGTTTCCACGGACCGTCGCGGAGGGCCTCGCTGCGGGTACCACCGTTGGAAAGCGAGCCCCAGAAGAGTGGTCGCGGCGGCAAAGCCCTTTGCTCGAATATGACGGGCGACAAGTCGGTCCCGTCGAGCGAACGATTCTTGGGTTTTTCTATGCCGGCCACCGACAGGATGGTCGGCATGACGTCGAGGGTGATGGATAAGGCATCGGTTGAGGTGCCTGGCTTGATCTTGCCGGGCCACCACACAATTGCGGGTACGCGGGTGCCACCCTCGTAGACAGAGCCTTTTGATCCGCGATGATTTGGATGCCCGGTGGCGGTTTGCGGGGAATCCCCGTTGTCGGAGAAAAAGAGTAAGAGCGTGTTCTTCTCGAGGCCCAACTCCACAAGCTTGGCCCGGACCTGCTCCACCCCTTTGTCCATCTCTAGGA
>DQOE01000015.1 GCA_015658765.1 Verrucomicrobiota bacterium
GTTTCAATCTGTGCCGGCTTCAGCGGGCCGCCCTTGGGCGGCATGATGTCGTCGTGATCAGCCGCGAGCGAGATGCGCTTGAGCAACAGGCTCCCAGCCGGGTCGCCCTTGGCCAGGGCGGGGCCGGTCTCACCGCCTTTTTCCGCGAGGCCAAGCTCATCCAGCCGCAGGTCGCCTTTTTGTTTATCCGCACCGTGACACTTGACGCAGTTTACCTCGAGCAGCGGCCGAATGTCGGTGGCGAACTCCACCGCTTGGGCGGGCGGCGACAGCGCGGCAGCAAGCCCGGCGGAGGCGAAGATGAGTCGAATCGGTTTCATGGCGTTACGGTGATGTTTGGGCGCGGCGTTCCGCGGCGCGTTCCTTGGCGATGAGGCGCAACTTCTCTAGGCGGCTCAGTGGTTTTTTCGGCTTGGGCTTGGGCACTTCTTTTTTTGCGGCGACCGGCTTGGTCTTGGGCTTGGGCGGTGCGTTCTTTCGCGGCTTGGGCGGGTTGTCGATGCGCAGTTGGCCGCCGCTGCCGGCGGACTGCCGGAGCACGTGGCCGTTCCACGGAATGTTGATGGCGGTGAACAGCGTTTTGCTGGTGCGCGCCCGGGCGTCCTTGGTGGACTGGATCGGGAAGATGAGTTCCTTCGTGTCCTTTGTGATTTTGCGCGACTCGGTGCTGGTGTGAGCCGGGAGGCCAATGAGTTGCACCACGGCTTCGCCCTCGAACGGGCGCAGTTGTTCCACCTTGCAAAACAGGTCGCCGGCCTGGCCGCGCTCGATGGCTGCCATCTCAATCTTGATGTTCATGAACGGTTTCTCGATCCGCAGCTCGGTCAGCGCAGAGGAAACGATGAGCGGACCGGTCTTGGTGTTGGCCTCGCCGAGGACAACGATCTTCCAAGTGCCAATCGCCGCGCCGCCGTTCGCGGTGAGCGGGTAGTCGATTTCGCTTTTGCCCTTCGGCAGCGAGATCGTGCCGGAGGAACCGATGCCGGACGGCTTCCACGGAAGGCGCAGCGTGATCGCGTTGTCGAAGCCTTCGTCACGGATGGCCCGGACTTTCAGGTTCATGCTGCCGCGCTGCAGAATCGCGGTGGGCGGCGTGTCGATCTCGATGCGGAACGGCGCCGGCTCGGCGACGGCGATGGCGAGCCGTTCAACGGTTGTCCGGTAAAAAATCCGGTTGCCCGCGCCGCGAACCATCTCGACGGTGTGGCCGAAGCTGCCTCGGATATTTTTTTTGTCGTCGGAGTGGGCGACCGTCACGTCGACGAGTGCCGAGGCCAGTTCCGCCTCTGGCTTGGCCTCGAACACGACTGGGAAGCGGTCGATGTTCGGCGGCATCTCGACGGCGTGCATCACGATGCCGGGCGGGAGATTTTCGGCCGCGAATTTCAGCGGGCCGCCGAAGTTGCCGCGCGTGACCTGCAGCACCGTGGCGATGCGGTTGCCCCGGGGCACCGGCATCATCTGGCGCGACTGCGTGTCCTGTGCGCGGTAGCGCGGGATGAATGTCGCCAATTCCGGCGCGACCGGGTTGGCCTCGATCCGGTAAACGTAGTCCGCGCCGCCCTTGCCGAGGTGGTCTGTGACGCGGATAAAATGTTTGCCGTCGGCCGGTAGCGTCACGGTGACACGGCTGTCGGCACTACCGCCGCTGTCGTCGTTGCCCTGGATGTTTTTGCCGTCGGGGCCGTACACGTTAAGCACGCTGTCCAGCGGCGAGCGGATCGAGCGGGCGTGCACGCGCACGTTGATGCGCTGCCCTTTTTTGCCGTTGAACACAAACCAATCGACGTCGCCGTCCTTGTCGATGATGCCGTTGAACGCAAGCGGCAACGACGGCCCGGGGACGGGGACGTTGTTTCGGTTTTCGTTCGGCTCAGTCTCGAGGACATTCGGGAAGCCGGAGACGCGGAAGGGGTTCGGCGACGTCGCGGAGAAGCCTCCGGCCTTGGCCAAGACGCCGAAGTTCGCATCCGGCTTGGCCGGGGCCGTGACGGTTTGGCCGGGCAGTTCGCCCTTAGCGCCGATGAAGCGAATCGCGGTTTTGGTGCCGGCCTGGCCGCCGGCGGGGAAGATTGCGCTTGGCCTCGGGAACTGGCCAACGTGCAACCGGTACCGGCTATTGCCACCGCCGCCGTACGAGCTGTCGCGCACCTCGATCCAGTAATCACCGTCGGCCGGCGCGACGATCGAGGCAAAACAATCCTGTAGCAGCAGCGGCGTGTCGTCTGCGGCGTCGAGCTCGAAGCGCTTGGCGTCGAGGATGGCGATGTACGGGTCGAACAGCGTGTTGCTGAGCCGGATCGCCTCAATCTCGGCGCTGAGCACCTGGCCCTGCTTGGCGGTGACGCGGTAGTAATCCACGTCCTCATTTTGCACCGTGCCCTCGACGGTCGAGTTGATGGGGACGACCTGCGGCGTGGCGAAGTCGTTGTTCGGTTCCTTCTCGCTGGCGTTGGGGAATTGGCTGACCCAAAACGTCTGCAGCGGGCTGATGCCGGTGGCGGTGACGAGGCGCAGCTTGTGTTCGCCCAGCGCGCAGTCGGCGGCGATCGCAATCATGGCGAGGGCTTCCTTCGGTTTTTTTGGAACCGGCTCGATCTTTTGCACCGCAAACCCGGGCGAGTAAAAAAGCACCTCGCGCACGTCTCCGAGCCGGTCGCCGATGAAGCGCACCTCAACCGTCGAGCCGCGCTGGCCGCCGCGCGGCAGGACGAGGCTCAGCCCCGGGGACGCCGCTTGGCCAAGCGCAGCCAAGCCCAAGCCAAGCGCAATGGCGGCGAACAGATTTTTGCTGTGGAAAAACATGGCGAACCAAGGGGTCAACCCAGCAATGCCTTGACCACATTGCCGCCATTGACGATCTCGATCGGGCGGTCGCCGGGCGCCATCAACTCCTTGTCGCCGACGATGCCAAGCTGGTTGTACACCGTGGTCGTGAGGTCCTCGACAGTCAGCGGGTCTTCCTCCGGCTCCGAGGCGAAGGCGTTGGAGGCGCCGTACACCTGGCCCTCCTTGATGCCGCCGCCGGCGAGCAGCACGCTGAACACGCGCGGCCAATGGTCGCGTCCGTTGTTTTTGTTGACCTTGGGCGTGCGGCCAAACTCGGACGACACCATCACCAGCGTGCTCTTCAACAGGCCGCGGTTGTCGAGATCGCGGATCAGCGTGGCGTACGCCTTGTCCAGCGCGGGAGCCTGCCTGCCGAAGCCGTTTTTGATGTCATTGTGGTGATCCCACCCGCCGTACGTCAACGAGACAAACCGCACCCCGGCCTCCACCAACCGCCGCGCCAGCAGCATCCGCTGGCCCGCTTGGTTGCGTCCGTACTGGTCGCGCACCTTGGCCGGTTCCTTGTCCAGCGCAAACGCCTCGCGCGCCTCCTGCGAGCTCACGAGCTTGTAGGCTCCCTGATAAAACTCATCCATCGCGTCGAGCGCGTCGGAGCTTTCCAGTTTGCGGAAGTGGTCATCGACGACCTTGAGGATGCCTTTGCGGCGCTCGAAGCGTTCCGGCGAAATGCCCTTGGGCAACGCGAGGTCGCGCACGGAGAAATTGCCGCTGGCCGGGTCGCTACCCAGCCCGAACGGCCCGAAGGCGCTGCTGAGATAACCGCTCCCGGCGTGCTCGTTGGGCACGTTGGGAATGCAGACGTACGGCGGCAGATTTTTGCGCGAGCCGAACTCGTGCGACACCACACTGCCGATGCTCGGGTACTTGAGCGCCGGGCTGGGGCGGTAGCCGGTGAA
>DQOE01000424.1 GCA_015658765.1 Verrucomicrobiota bacterium
GAGACCATCCGGCCGCTGATCCTCAAGCGCGAGGCGTCGTCAATCATCGGCCAGGCCGCGATCAGCGAGGGCATGCGCACCCTGCGCGACGACGGCTGGCAAAAGGTGGTCGATGGCAAAACGACCATTGAGGAGATTCTGCGCGTGACCATGTCCGACGAGCATTTGAAGGAGAAGTAGCATGGCAGGGAAGAAAACCAAATGGAGCAGTTGCAATTTGCTCGAGCCGGCGACCGAGGGGAGCCGGTTGTGTCAATTCTCCGTCTCGTCGAAAAAGGTAAAGCTCACCGGCGACCTGCGCGTGGCCGAGGGTGACGATCCGCCGGCCAAGGCGGTGGGCAAGGACTGGAGCGACCTGCTCAGCCGCAAGCTCAACATCGCCACCCTACCGCCGGAGAAGGTTTTTTTGCGTGTGGTCGAGCTGCCGGAATGCGAGCCGGACGAGCTGCTGCCGATGGTCGAGTTTCAGATCGAGGAATTGTCGCCGCTCCCGATGGCGCAGACCGTTTGGTCCGCCGAGGCGGTGCCCGGCTCCACCGGCACGGAGGGAAACCAGACGGTGCTCGTCATGATCGCCGAGAGGGGCGTGGTGGAGGATCGTCTCGACGAACTCGAGGCTGTCAACTATCTCGCCGACCGGGTGGAGGTGCCGCTGCTGCGGGAGTTGGTGCCTGGCGAGCCAAGGGAGGACGGGGCGCACATTCAGCTTGTGCAGGGGGCCGACTCGGTGCTGGCGCTGGTGTCGTGGTGGTTTGACGGCCGACTGCGCGATGTGAATTCATTCAACCTGCCGGACACCGCAGCCAGCCGCGATGAGTTGGTCGAGAAAATCAACAGCGTCGCCCTGGCGGGAGAGGTCGCCGGCTGGATGCCGGATGAACCGGCCTGTCATTTGGCCAAGCGCGGCGACGTGGCGGCCGACTGGAATACGGCCCTGGCCAAGTGTTTCGGCCGCATCCGAGAGGTCGAGCCGATGAGCGAGGTGGACCTGGCCACGGCTGCTGCGGAGTTTGCCGCCCGGACAACGGCCCCCGGCCTGATGCTCGAGGATTACAGCGCCCGCAACCGCCAGCGCTTTCAGGACGGCCTGTGGATGCAGGGGATCAAGGGTGCGGTGGCGCTGATGCTGATGGGGCTGCTTGGGTTTTACGTTTACGGGAGCATGCTGCAGAGCACGCTTGAGGATAAGAATAACTTGGTGACCGTGCAAACCAACCTGTTCACCAAGGCGCTCTCGCTCAAGGCCAAGGTGGAGACGCTTGAGAAGCAAAAGGCCCTCAAGTACGCCGCGCTCGAGGCGTGGTACAAGGTGTCCACCGGACTGCCCGGTGAGCTGAAGTTCACCGAGTTAGCGTTCGCGTCGAGCCGCACGCTGGACGGCAACACGAGCCGGGAGTTGCGGATCAGCGGCGCGGCAGATGCCGGCAAGGCAACGTTGATTGATGATTATCAGGAGGCACTCACGCGGATGGAGCGCAGCGACGGCAAGGCGTTGTTCTCCAGCGTGAAGGCGGAAACGATCCGGCAGGATACGAGAAAGAACCAGACCGTGTGGTCGTTGAAATGTGAGTTCGATGGCGAGTAACGAGAGCATATTTGAGAAGTTGAACCTGAGCAGCGGTGAGCGGCGGCTGGTTATGATCGTGATCGTGGTGCTGATGCTCGCGCTCGTGTGGATGGTGTGGGGGATGATTCCGGATCCGGGAGCAACCAAGAACGAGATTGCCAAGGCGCAAACACAGTTGAACAGCTTCACGAACGAAATTAGTCAGATCAACGATTACGAAAAAGAGATTCGTAAACTTGAGGGCATGGGCTCGGCCGTGGTGCCGATCGAGCAGGAGGTGAACATGCGCCGGGCCATCAACAACCTCACGGCGGCCAACGGCGTGCAGGTCACCCGCACCGGGCGCATGACGACCAAGACCAACGATTTTTTTCTCGAAAAATCGATGCGCATCGACTTTTCAAGCAGGGAGAGTGACATCGTCAAGTTCCTCTGGAAACTCGGCGGCAGCGACTCGATGGTGCGCGTGAGCGAGATGAGAATCCGGCCGGACAAGAATCGTTATCGTCTGGACGGCTGGATGAACCTGACCGCCAGTTACCAAAAAGACGTCAAGGCGACGAAGCCCAAGCCAGCCACCGAGGCCAAGGCAAAACCGGTCGAGGCCAAGCCCGTAGCCAAGCCGGAGCCAGCCAAGCCGGAGCCAGCCAAGCCCAAGGCGGAAACCAAGCCGGCCAAGCCAAGCGGCACCAAGCGAATCATCCCCACCCGGCGCGCGCGCAAGACACAATAGAGCCATGAAATTTTACACAAACCATTCGAGAGCCATGAAAAAACTCATCACCGGTATCCTCACACTGACATTCGCAGCGCTTGGCCAAGCGCAACCCGTGAACCCACCCGCCCCGCCAGCCCCGCCGACACCCGGCAACGCAGCAGCGGCCGCCCCGGCTAATCCCGCCGGTGCGCCCCTGGCCATGGACGCCGTCATCCCGATGGCCGACCTGCAACTGGTCAACATGCCGCTGGAGCAGTTCCTTGAGATTTACGCCAACTACGTCAACCGAACCATCCTGCGGGCGGCGGCGTTGCCCAATCTCAACGTCACCCTCCAGGCGCAGACACCGCTGACCGTCGTGGAGGCCATTCAGGCCATGGACAGCGTCCTCTCGCTCAACGGCTACACCACCATCCCGGTCGGGGAAAAATTCGTCACGTTCGTGCCCAGTGCCAATGCGTTGCAGGAGGGCGCCGCATTCTTGACCATTACCGATGCCGCCGATTTGCCGGAGGCCAACCAGTACATCACGCACATCAAGCAGTTGAAACACATCCTGCCCAGCGAGGCTGTGCCGATGCTCACGCCGATGGCCAAGAACGCCGCCGGCATCGTGGCGCTCGACGTCAGCAAGACGCTCGTCCTGCGCGACAACTCCTCCAACATCAAGCGCATGCTCGAGCTGCTCGAGCGCATCGACATCAAGCCGGATGAGGACTACAAGCTCAAGGTCATCCCGATCCGCTACGGCAAGGTGGAGGAAATCTACGCCACCATGCAGGACTTGATCACCGGCTCCAGTTCGCCCCGGCAAAGTCCCTCCAGCACCTCGAGGACCACGGGCCGAACCAGCTCATCGCAGGGCAGCACGGGCCGAACCAGCTCATCGCGGGGTTCGGTTCGCTCCCTTCAGAACCGCCCCTCCACCAGCAGCACATCCAACTCGTTTCGCAACCGCTTGCAGGGCATCGTGAACCGCGCCGCCGGCGGCGACATCCAGATTCTGGAGAATGCCCGCATCATCCCCGACTACCGCTCCAACTCGCTCATCGTGTTCGCCAACGAGGAAGACATGGTCAAGATCGACGAGATCGTCGGCCACGTGGA
>DQOE01000050.1 GCA_015658765.1 Verrucomicrobiota bacterium
GATGCCGATTACGAGCAGGCCGGCGCCAAGTTGATCGACGACCACGAGGCCCTGTTTGCCGAGGGCGACCTGGTGGTGAAGGTCAAGGAACCATTGCCGGAGGAGTACGGCTTGCTGCGGCCTGGCCAGGTGCTGTTCACCTACTTTCACCTCGCCGCCGACCGCGAACTCACCGAGGCCGTGTGCCGCTCCGGCGTCACCGCGCTGGCCTACGAGACGATCGAGGTCAACAGCCGCCTGCCGCTGCTCGAGCCGATGAGCGAGATCGCCGGGCGCATGTCGGTGCTGGTCGGCGGCTACTTTTTGGCCCGCCACTTCGGCGGAGCCGGCATCCTGCTCGGCGGCGTGGCGGGCGTGCTGCCGGGCCGAGTGATGGTGCTCGGCGGCGGCGTGGCCGGCGTCAACGCCGCGCGAATGGCCACCGGCCTGAATGCGGACGTCACCATTCTCGAGGTGGATGTCGAACGGATGCGCTTTCTCGACATCACGCTTCACACCGCGCACACGCTGTACTCGAGCGAGGCACACATTCTCGAGCAGTTGCCGCGCGTGGACCTGTTGATCGGCGCGGTGCTGGTGCCCGGGGCCAAGGCACCGAAACTAATCAGCCGCGACATGCTGCGCTGTATGCGCCCCGGCAGCGTGCTTGTAGACATCGCCATCGACCAGGGCGGCTGCGCCGAGACCTCGCGCCCGACCAACCATCATGACCCGGTGTTCGTCGAGGAGGGCGTGACCCACTACTGCGTGGCCAACATGCCGGCCGCCTACTCACGCACCGCCACCCAGGCGCTGACCAACGTCACCCATCGCTACGTCGAGATGCTCGCCAATCACGGCCTCGCCGGGGCCTGCGCTCTGGCGCCTGAGCTGGTCGGGGGCATCAACACCCACAACGGCCAACTGACCTGCCCAGCCGTTGGCCAAGCGCTTGGCCTAGAGTGGCAGGAGCCCAAGCTGTAAACCGAGCGCGCTTAAAAGTCGCGCAAGCGTCTTGGAGTGCGGTCGTCCCTGCCTCTTTTCGAAGCAACCCAAAGCGGTGCAGAGAACCGCACTCCACGACGCTGTCGCGACAATAAATGCCCCGTTGTTATGTCACTCGCATCCGGCCAAACGGATTGATCGGCCTTTGCCGCCGCTTCCGGCCGTGATTAACTCGCCCGATGCAAAAGGACGAGATTGCGGACATCCTCAAGGAGATCGGGGTGTTCCTCGAGTTGAAGGGTGAGAACCCGTTCAAGACGCGCGCCTACCAAAACGGCGCGCGCACTCTCGAGAGCCTCACCGAGCCGTTGGCCAAGCTCGTCGAGGAGGAACGCCTGGGCGACATCAAGGGCATCGGCAAGGCGTTGGCTGAGAAGATCACCGAGCTGGCCACCACCGGCCGCCTCGCCTATTACGACGAGCTCAAGGCCTCGATCCCAGACGGCCTCATCGCCATGCTCAACATCCCCGGCTTGGGGCCGAAAAAGGTCAAGGCCGTTTACAGCAAACTCGGTATCGAGACCGTCGAGGCACTCGAGCAGGCATGCAAAGACAGCCAACTCGCCGAGCTGCCCGGCTTCGGCAAAAAGACCGAGTCGAAAATCCTCGAGGGCATTGAGTTCCGCCGCAACTACGCCTCGCACCACCACGTCAGCGCCGCCCTCAACCTTGCCGAACCCATCCTCGAGCAGCTCCGCGCCCATCCCGACGTCATCCGCTGCAGCACCGCCGGCAGCCTGCGCCGCCACAAGGAAATCGTCCGCGACATCGACTTCCTCGTTTCGTCAAAAAATCCGGAGTCGATCATCGATTTTTTCACCGGCCAAGCATGCATCCTCTCCGTATCGGCCAAGGGCGACACCAAGGCCAGCGTCATTCTCGAGGGCGGCATTCAAGGCGATCTGCGCGTTGTGAGCGACGCCGAGTACCCGTTTGCGCAGGCCTACTTCACCGGCAGCAAGGAGCACAACATCGCCATGCGCCAACGCGCCATCGCCCGCGGCCTGCGCCTCAACGAGTACGGCCTGTTCAAGAGCACCGAGGAAACCCGCGACCCCAAGCTGCGGCTCGACTGCAAAACCGAGGAGGACATCTTCGCCGCGCTCGACCTCGCCTACATCCCGCCGGAGCTGCGCGAGGACAAGGGTGAGTTCGACGCCGGCGAGGCGGGCAAAATCCCGCGCCTCATCGAGTGGACCAATCTCAAGGGCTCGCTGCACAACCACTCCAACTGGAGCGACGGCGCCGAGTCGCTCGAGGAGATCGCCGACCACATGAGCGGGCTGGGCTGCGATTACTGGGCCATCACCGACCACTCGCGCGCGTCGTTCCAAGCCAACGGCCTCGACGAGGCGAGGCTCCGCAAACAGATCGCCGAGGTCGCGCGCGTCAACCAGCAACTCGAGGCCGACGGCAACCCCTTCCGCCTGCTCAGCGGCATCGAGGTGGACATCCTCAAAATCAAGCTCGATTTCGACGACGCCCTGCTCGCCGAGCTTGACGTCGTTGTTGCCAGCCTGCACGTCGCCGGCAGCAACGAGGCCGACAACACCGGCCGCCTCATCGCCGCCTCTGAGAACCCCAACGTCCACATGCTCGGCCACCTCACCGGCCGGCTGCTGCTCCGCCGCGAAGCCTATCCCGTCAACCAGCACGCCGTCATTGACGCCTGCGCCGCGACCGGCACCTGGCTCGAGCTCAACGCCAACCCGTACCGTTTCGACCTCGACTGGCGCCTGTGGCAGCACGCCAAGGCCAAGGGGGTGAAATGCGTCATCAACACCGACGCCCACCGCAACGAGCACGCCGGTTTTTTACGCTTGGGCACCGGCATCGCCCGCAAAGGCTGGCTCACCACCAACGACGTCATCAACACCCTCCCCCTGCCCAAGCTCCGCAAGGAACTAGCCAAAAAACGAAACAAGAAATAACTGCTTGGCCAAGCGCTTGGGTTTTAGTCGAGGGAGTGGCGGCTGCGGAAGGCGAGGTACACCACGCCGCCGATGAGGCTCCACAGCAGGCTGCCGGCGAACGCCAGCAGCGAGAGCGACAACGCCGCCTTGGCCTCGATGCCGATCGCGGTGGCAGACAGCAGCCACACATAAAGATTTTCGCGGACACCGATGCCGCTGGGCGTGATTGGCAGTGCGCTGATGCAGATGATCGCCGGGACGATGAGCAGCAGCACGCGGAAGTGTTCGCCCATCGGCAGGCCAAGCCCGAAGCCAAGCGCGACGATCTGCAGCACGCAGGCCATGCTGAGCAGCATCGACCAGCCGAGCACGCGCGGGAGGAAGCCGGGCTTTTCGCCGAAGGCGTGGCACGCCTCGATGCAGCGCACCAACACGTCGCCCTTGGGCAGCTTGGCCAGGAGCGCCTCAAATTTCAGGCGCGCGCCAGTTGGCCCGGCCCAAAATGACAGCACGACGACCAGGCCGCTCGCGAAGAGCATGCCGAGGACGACGAGCATCACGGCCATGAAGCGTTGCTGGCTCATCACGACGCCCCAGTTGGCCAGGGCCATCAGCGAAACGAAGAGCAGCATCGCGAACAGGCCAAGCAGCCGGTCGACAACGACGGTGGTCACGGCCTCGGCTTTTTTTTGTGCGGTCTCGGCGGCGGCGAAGTAGGCCTTGAGCAGGTCGCCGCCGGTCGAGCCGAGCAGAAAGGAGTTGAAGAAATGCGCCACGAGCGAAATGCCGGTGGCGCGGCCAAGCGACAGGTGCAATCCCTGCACCGCCAACACCAAACGCCAGCGGATGACGCCGATGAAAATCGTCGCACCCATGAAAACGAACGAAGCCAGCAGCCAGCCGAGGCTCACGCCGGAGATGGTCTTCCACAAGCCAACCGGGCCGATCGTCCAGCTTTTGCGGACTTGTTCGGCAAACGACAAAGCGCCCCAGCCTTCACCGAGTTGCAGCTCGGCTTCACCGGCGAAAATGACGTGCAGAATCCACGCCACCAGGACGAGGCTGACGGCCAGTTTCAGCGTGAGGCGCAGGGCGTTGGACGCGGATTTCAATCCTCTCCCCAGATGGATTTCAGGTGGGCGACGCCCTCCCTCGCGGCGTCGGGCTTGAGGCTCGGGCTCAGCTCGAACACTTTGATGTGTTCCGGCTTCACGAGGTGCTTGAGCCCCTCGTAATCAATCATCCCCTGGCCCGGCGGGCGGTGATCTCGGGCCGGGAACTGCACGTCGTGAAGGTGAAAACCGCCCAAGCGCCCGGTCATCGACTCGAGGTGCAGCCGGTGGTGGATGAAGCCGAGGTTCTCCTTGATTTGCGCGTGGCCGATGTCGTGCCAGTAACAGATGTTCGGGTCCTCGAATCGCTGGAAAAAAAAATCCCAGTCGGTGTCGATGGGGATTTCCTCGAGCGACTCGCGGATCTCGATGCCGAGCTTGATGCCGCGCAGGCTCGACTGCTCGGCGATGCGCTCGAGCATTTCGTAGGCGAGGTCGCAGTATTTGGTTTTCTTTTTCTCTCGCTTGATCTCGGCGGCTTGGCAGAGTTTTTGGTATTTCGGCGTGTCCTGTTTTCCGGCCTCGAGCAGATCGATGAGCTTGTCGGTGTAATTTCGCATGTCGATCTCGCCCATGTGCAGCACGATCAGCTTGGCCCCGAGCCGATCCGCCATTTCGATGGTTTTCATCGTGTGCTTGTAGGCGTTGTCGCGCTCGCGGGAGTTGGTGGAGGAAAACTTGAAGACGTTCGGGTTGGCGTGGTTGCACCCGATGGGCAGCGGACAGAAATTGTGCAGCGTGGAGATCTTGATCACGCCAGCCTCGAACGCCTCCATGATACCGGGCACGAGGCTCAGGCGAATTCCGTGGCTTAACTCGGCGTACTCGAAGCCAAGGTCGCGGATTTCCTCGAGCATCGCCCGGCCATCGGTGTGGCGGTGAGAGTTCCAACAAGTGGAGAAAGAATACATGGCGCGGCAAAAAAATAACCGGAAGCCGCCTGCCCGGCAACTTCCGGCAAAAAAAAGATAAGCGGATCAGTCGTCCGCGTGGCGGGTCTTCAACATCTGCGTGAACTTGGCCACTTTCATTTTGCGGCGTTTGCGCATGCTTGGTTTTTCGTAATAACGATTGTTGCGTGCGTCCTTGATCACGTTTTCGCGGTCGAGCCGCTTTTTCAGCCGGCGCAATGCCCTGTCCAACGGTTCGCCCTTTCTGATGCGTATTTCAGTCAAATGAGATTCACTTCCTTTCCTTCAGCTAAATGGGAGAAATTATTGCCCTCTCCCCGAAAGCAGGGCGGAGGCTAGTGTCAGTTTCGGCCACTGTCAACTTGGAATACTGGGACAATATGTCACAGCTTTGGAGTGGTTGGGTGAAATTGTGGAAAACTGGTGAAAAACTCTTCAATACTCGCTTGAAATGTTCTTTTTTTCGTTAAAAACAGCCCGTTTTTGGACTTTTATAATTGGTGTATAAACAAGCGGTCAAGTGGCTTAAATTGTTCATATTGCCTAAGTTACGGTGAAGAAACTCAGTTTCAGCGTCCGAGGAACTGGTCGCGGCCGGCTACCAACGCGGCCATTTTTCGGTCGGCCACGCTGCGCGGCAGCATCCAAAAGCCGCAGTCGGGATGAACCCACTTGATTCGGTCGATACCGAGGACGTTCACGGCGTTTTCGATTCGGCCAGCGATCACGTCGGTTGGCTCGACTTCGTTGTCCTTTATGTCCACCACGCCGACGCCGAGCTTGGTTCCCGGTTTCAGTTCCTTGAACGCCTCCAGTTCGTCGTAGCCGCGCCGCGCGAACTCGAGCACGAGGTGATCGGCGTCCAGCTTGTTGAGAAACGGCATCAGGTCTCTCCAGTAGCCTTTTTGGATCGACTGCCCGCCGTAGTTGCCGAAGCAGAGGTGCAGCGCTTTCTCGCCCCGGATGCCGCCCAGCGCGAGGTTGAACGGCTCGTGCGCCCACTCGGCGTCCTCGGCGTGGCCGGTCAAGTGGGCCTCGTCCATTTGGATCACCGGCGCGTCGATCGACTCAACCTGTTTGCGCAGCACCTCGGCGAGCGCCATCGTCAGCGCGCGAATGTCACCGTGCTTTCGGTCGACCAATGTGCGGGCCAGCATGTACGGCGCGGTGAAGGTGAACATCGTGTCCGCACTGGACAGCCCCCGGAAGAGTTGCCAATCGTGCGGCAGGTTCAGCGTGCCCTCGGTGAGCGGCCCCTCGACGACGCCGGCCGGCTGGGCGCGAAAGCCCATCCGCTGCTCGGCGGCAAACTGGGCCAAGTCCTCCCGTGTGAGGGCCGACGAGATGCCGCCCATCGGCCGGATGAAATAGTCGATCATGCCGTTGGTCTCCGGGTGGCTCACGTCGAAGCGGGACAGTTCGCCGTCGGAGACCAGGTCGATCCCGGCCAGTTCCTGCGTCTTGAGCACGACGAGAATGGCGTCGCGCAGGGCGGGCGCGGAAGGGTTTGCGGCGAGCCATGACGGAACGGGGTAGCTGCCCACGACCTTGGTTTTGATTTCGGGTTTGGCCATTGTTTATGCGGTAAAATGGCCAGGAATGATGCAGGCCAAGCGCTTGGCTGTCGAGTGCGCGCTTGGCCGCGGCAGCCAAGGGAAGCACGGTTTGTGTCGTGGGAGCCTGGGCTGATTTCCTCGCCGCTTGGCCAAGGGGCCGGTAGGCTCCGGGCATGGCAACAAGGGTCAGGGTGGCTGTACTGGGCGTGGGCTCGCTCGGC
>DQOE01000114.1 GCA_015658765.1 Verrucomicrobiota bacterium
ACGCTGCCGCGCCCGGTGGTGAACACGCCGACGTTGCAGCCGCCGCTGACGAGGCCGGTCATGCTTACCGGGTCGTTGCCGGGCGTGTCCATGAAACACAAGCCCTTGGCCTCGATCGGCTCGGCGTAGTCGTACACGGCAGATAACGGCGCCTGCCCTGCCTTGGCCACCGCGCCGAGGCTCTTTTCAAAAATCGTGGTCAAGCCGCCGTCCTTGTTTCCCGGCGAGGGGTTGTTGTCAATCGTCGAGCCGAACAACGCCGTGTGATCCTCCCACCAGCGAATCTGCGACACAAGTTTCTCGCCGACTTCGCGCGTCACCGCGCGGCGAGTGAGTAGATGTTCCGCGCCGTAAATCTCGGTGGTCTCGCCAAAGACGGAGGCCGCACCCTGCCGCACGAGTTCGTCTGAGGCGACGCCAAGCGCCGGGTTGGCCGAGATGCCGCTGTTGGCGTCGGAGCCGCCGCAGTTCATCGCCAAGGCCAGCTTACCGACGGGTTGCATGGTGCGTTTGGCTGCGCTGATTTTGGGCAGCATATCCTCAACTGCCTTGACCGCCGACTCGACGGTTTTGCGGACGCCGCCGGTCTGTTGGATGGTCAGGAACGTGGGAGCATGCTCACCGTCCCGCAGTCGGTCGAGGCGATGCTTTTTCACCAAGCCGGGAATTTGGTTCACTTCGCAGCCAAGGCCGACCAACACGTAACCGCCGATGTTCGGATGGCGCGCCATCCCCGCGATGACACGCTGCAACAACTCGTGGCCGTGATTCGGATCGTAGCTGCACCCGCCCTTGTGCGTAAAGGCAACCACGCCATCGACGTTGGCAAAATCGCTTTTGAAATCGCTGGATCGGAAGTGATCGGCCACATAACGGGCAACCGATGCCGAGCAGTTCACGCTCGAAAGAACGGCGATATAATTGCGTGTCCCCGCCCTGCCGCCGGGACGAGCGTAGCCAAGAAAAGAATCCTTATCCCCCTCCAACGGTGGCAGTTCGGTCATCTCCTCGCAAAACCCGTAGTCCCGGCCGACTGCTTTCAAAACAACGTTGTGTGTGTGTACCCAATCGCCGGGCTCGATATCCGCCTTTGCAAAGCCGATGATCTGGCCATACTTCACCAACTCATGCCCGGCACTGATCGACACCAAGGCAACCTTGTGCCCCCCCGGAATGGTTTGCGTCAACTCAATGCGACTATCACCCACAGCCACTGCAGTGCCGCCTTTCAACGTACGCCGTGCTGTGGCGACATTGTCGCGTTGATTCAGAACAATGAAATCGGTTGCATGATCGGCCATGAACGCGACGAAGAGTTAACACAAAAAAAGCCCGCCGTTAAGCGGGCTTTCTTGAAAAATTCTTGGAAGCTCAATCAAGGAGCGTTGTAGCGCGCGGGGTCGAGACCGGGAGCCGCGGTAACCGGCGTCGGGGCCGTAGACGGGAAAATGATGCTGGAATCAGCCACAGAACCATCGGCACCCAGTGCTGCGATCGGGGAACCCACCGTGGTGATAACACCCTTCGAATCCGAACCGCCCCCAGCGAGTACTGCTTGATTCACTGTCCTGAACAGGGACGGCACGGCCGCCACAACTGTATTGTAAACCATCTGATGCTTCTTAACATTGGTGACCTTCAGGATCGCGATCGTGATCTCATCGATCTTCGCAGGAGCAGCCTTCGCGGCAGCCCTGGCAATCTGCCTGGTGTATTGCGGGGTCAACTTGACCGCCTCTGCCGCAATATCAGCCGCCGCATCAGGCACCAGGCTACAAACGAAACTTACCACCGAAACACAAACGGCCGGTTTCCTGGCGACAGCAACCCGCAACACCTCCATCGCGGTCTCAGCCTTATCGACCTTCTTTGCCTTCGCCACCAACGAATTGGCGATGTAAGGCATCTCAGCGCCAGGTGCCGTTGCGAACGCAGCCTTGATAGCGTTCTTGTCTACAGCCGCATTGGCGCTAACCAATGTTCCTCCAATAGCAACTGCCATCGCTACGCCGACAAATAACCGTGTGTTCTTTTTCATGATTGAGTTGTTAAGATCTTTTTCCGCTAACGGGTTGAGGAGTTTCTGCAGCGCTTGAGCTGGTGTCAACCGGAAAAACAAAAAAAAATTACTTTTATTTCTAACGCAAAAACAGCCGATTTACCTTTGTTTTGAACTAAAAATGCCCCATATTGGTCGTTACGTAATCTTGTAGATGCTATGCAAACTTTATTTTTTTTACGGAAAACTGCCATATTGAGCTTCTTTGTCGCCGGTCAAGTCGCACAGGCTCAAACACTTCCTGAAGTCAGCGATGTGGATCTTCAGCCGCTCAAGGCGCAAATCCAGCGACTCATTCAGGCCACGGATTATCTCGGCGAACCGCTCTCTGCCAGAACCAAGCGAAGACTCAGCCGAGCGCTTGGCCAAGCGGACGCCGCGAAAGCCGTCGCCGCGGTTCAGCAAATTCTTGATGCCCAATGCCTTGTCGGTATCAACATCAACCCGGAGTCACGAGTCAAGGTGAATGACGGCCCGGCCAAACACGAGTTGGTCGAGCAGGGCTGGCGCAGCTTTCTGGTCAAGGTCAACAACCAAGCCGGTGTTACTGCGGAACTCATCGCCAGCAGCCCAAACTCCCAACCCCACGCCGGTTCGCCGCAGAGCCAAATCGTCGATCGTTGGCTTGGCTTGGCGATGCACAATGCCCAGCCGCTCACCAAGACGCTCAGCGGCTTGGCCTTGGAGTATCGCATCATCCAGCTTTACAGCCGCGACGCTGGCAAGCGCGACGCCAAGCTCAGCTTCGACGTTGGCCAAGGAACGCAGGATCTCGGCTTCCGCAGCGAGATCAATCTGCTCTTTGACTGCAAGCCAGCCCGCAAACTCACGCTCAAGGTGCTCGACGAAAATGGGAAGCCGACCACCATCGGTTTTGAATTTCGCGACAAGCTTGGCCGCGTATATCCGTCACAGGCCAAGCGGCTTGCACCGGACTTTCATTTTCATCCGCAAATCTATCGCGCCGACGGCGAACACGTGAAACTGCCGAGCGGCTCCTACACCGTTCGAACTTATCGCGGCCCTGAGTCGATCCCGCAAACCCGCATCATCACCGTCGGCGACGCGGATATCACCGAGTCGTTCAAGGTGCAGCGCTGGATTGATCCGGCGCTGATGGGCTGGTGGTCGGGCGATCACCACATCCACGCCGCCGGTTGCGCCCATTACAAAAACCCCACCGAAGGCGTCCACGCACCGGACATGATGCGCCACTGCCTCGGCGAGGATCTCAAGGTCGGCGCAAACCTTACTTGGGGGCCGTGTTTCGACTATCAAAAACAGTTTTTCACCGGCAAAGACGACGACGTCTCCCAGTTTCCCTATTTGCTCCGCTACGACGTCGAGGTTTCCGGGTTTGGCTCCCATCAATCCGGCCATTTGTGCCTGTTGCGGCTAAATAACCAGATGTATCCCGGCGGCGAATCCAAGCACCACTGGCCCAAGCTCTGCCTCAACACCCTCCGCTGGGCCAAGCGCCAGGGCGCGCT
>DQOE01000285.1 GCA_015658765.1 Verrucomicrobiota bacterium
CGTTGTCGTTCAATCCGGCACCATCAAAAATGGCGATGCCATCCAACCAATCAACTGATTTTTCAATCACCCACCGCATCCCGGCAAGCATCATCATGGCGCTTGGCCTCGCCGCCGCCGCGCTTGGCCAGGCGGACGAACCGGCCAAGCCGCTCGTCGCCACGACGCCCCGCGTTCCCGCCGTCGGCATCGAGCTTCCCGCCGCCGCCCGCACCCAGCTGCGCGCACACACCGACGCGCTTGGCCAAGCGATCGACGCCCTGGCCCGGCAGCACGCCGATACACCGCCGCTGCTCCGCCACCTCCCCGACGTGCAGGTCTATCACAAGGCCGTTGACTGGGCGCTGAATCACCGGATCTTTTTCAAGCCAAGCGAACTCAAAACCGCCGAAGAGTTGCTCGTCGCCGGCAGCGAACGCGCCGCGCAATTGGCCAGCGGCAAAACGCCGTGGACACGCGCCACCGGCCTCGTCGTGCGCGGCTACGTCTCCCGGCTCGACGATTCGGTGCAGCCGTACGGGCTCGTGATCCCGCAGTCGGTCTCCACCGACCCGTGGCGCAAACGCCGCCTCGACGTCTGGCTGCACGGCCGCGACAACAAGCTGAGTGAACTGAAATTCATCCAGCAGCGCCGCACCTCCGCCGGGCAGTTCACCCCGCCCGACACAATCGTCCTCCACCCGTACGGCCGCTTCTGCAACGCGTTCAAATTCGCCGGCGAAGTCGATGTGCTCGAGGCGCTCGCCCACGCGAAAAAACAATATCCCGTGGACAACAACCGGGTGAGCATTCGCGGCTTCTCGATGGGCGGCGGCGGTTGCTGGCACTTGGGCGCCCACCTCGCTGGCGACTGGGTGGCGGTAGCACCGGGAGCCGGTTTTGCCGAGTCGCTCGAGTACCTCGGCTTGGCCCGGAAAAACGCGATGCCACCCGCCCATGAGCAGGCGCTTTGGGGGCTTTACGACGCCACGAAATACGCCGGCAACCTGTTCAACACCGCCACCGTCGCGTACAGCGGCGAGATCGACAAACAAAAGCAAGCCGCGGATATCATGGCGCGCCACCTCGCCGACGAAGGCCTGGCTTTGCACCACGTGATCGGCCCGGACACCGGCCACAAATATCACCCCGCAGCCAAGGCGGAGATCAACGAGCGCATCAACGCCGCCGCCGCCAAGGGCCGCAACCCGGTGCCAAGCGAGGTGCGGCTCGTGACGCGGACGCTGCGCTACAATCGCCAAGCCTGGGTTCGGGTTGACGGACTCGAGGCGCACTGGAAACCAGCCCGCATCAAGGCGCGCATCGCCGGCAACGAACGCGTCGAGTTGACCACCGACAACGTCTCGCGCCTCGTTTTGTCCATGCCTTCCGGGCTTTGCCCGCTGCGGCCCGACGGCCACCCCACCGTCGTGATCGACGGAGATGAACTGACCGGCGCACGCGTCCGCACCGACCGCTCGTGGGAGTCGCTCTTCGTCAACGCACTCGGCAGATGGCGGGCCGTCGGCCGGTTTGAATTTGCCAGCCTGGCCAAGCGCCCCGGCCTGCAGGGGCCAATCGACGATGCGTTCATGGATCGCTTCCTCATGATCCGACCGACCGGCCAGGCGATGACCCGCTTGGCCGCCCAGTGGGCCGAGGCGCAACTTGGCCAAGCGCTGTCCGACTGGGAACTGCAGCTCCGCGGCAAGCCGCTGGTTAAAGACGACATCGACTTGACCGCCGCCGACATCGCCGACTGCAACCTCATCCTTTGGGGCGACCCGAAAAGCAACTCGGCCATCGCCCGCGTCATCGATCAACTGCCGCTCAAGTGGAACGAAACAACAGTGAAGCTAGGCCAGGCGGAAGCAGAGTCGGCGACGCACGCGCCGGTTCTGATTTTCCCGAACCCGCTCAACCCCAAGCGGTACGTCGTGCTCAATTCCGGCTTCACCTTCAGCCGGTTCGGCCACTCGAGCAACGCCACGCAAACGCCCAAGCTGCCCGACTGGGCGCTGGCGGACATGCGCCAGCCGTACAACGCCGGCAACCCGGACTGCATCGCGGCGGCCGGTTTTTTCAACGAACGCTGGCAACCGCAAAAGGCGGAGTGACGCCCGCTGCGGGTTTGCCTCCGCGCATCTGGCCTGTCATTTTTTCCGCATGCCAATTCGTTTTGTGACTTGTTTCCTGCTGGCCCTGTCCGGCTCCGCGCGCTTGGCCAATGCCGAGCCGGCCAAGCCAAGCGGCAGCCTATCCATTTTGCCGTCGAGTTCCCGGCTTGAGGAACTTTGGAATGAGGGCGAGTTCACCGAGGGCGTCGCGGTCGCTGCCGATGGCACGGTGTACTTCAGCGACATCCCGAGCGGCGAAGGCACCACCGGCCAAGTTCACAAGTTCGATCCCAACACCGGCAAAACCACCGTCCACTGTGCGGCGTCCGGCAAGAGCAACGGGCTGATGTTCGACCGTGCCGGGCGGCTGATCGCCTGCTGCGGCGCGAACAACGGCCTCATGGCGCTGTGCGAGATTTTGCCCGGCGGAAAACTGAAAGTGCTCACCGGGCGATTCAACGGCGGACGCTACCTCTCGCCAAACGACCTCGTGATTTTGCCCAATGGGACGATTTACTTCAGCGACCCCCGCTACGTCGGCAGTGAAAAAGAGGAACAGGACCAGATGGCAGTTTACCGTTACAACCCGGCGGACGGTTCCGTGAAACGAGCCATCAGCGCGGATCAAGTCGAGAAGCCCAACGGCTTGGCCCTGTCGCCGGACGGCGGCACGCTTTACGTCGCCGAGACCAACAACGCCCCGGGTGGCCGGATGACGTTGAATGCGTTCAAGCTTCGCGGCGACGGCAGCCTGGGATCGAAGAAAGTACTCGTCGATTTTGGCGCCGAGGCCGGCATCGACGGCATGACAGTCGACGTGCAGGGAAACATTTACGCCGCCGTGCGCTCCGCGAGCCGCTTCGGCATCGTGGTTTACACAGCCACCGGCCGGGAACTGGCCTACATCCCGACCGAGACGCTGCCGACCAACTGCTGCTTCGGCACCGGCACGGAAGCCAACGTGCTGTACGTCACAGCCGGCGGCGGCCTGTACCGCATCCCGATGAACGTCGCCGGCCACCACCCGGCCACCGCCCCCCTGGCCAAGGGCGGCTGGGTGCCATTGTTTGACGGCCACTCGGCCAAGGGCTGGACGCCGCGCGGCCGGGCGGACCGACTCGAGGCGGTCAACGGCGAGTTGCATCTCTTCTCCACGGCGAATGTCTGGGTGGTTTCGGATGTGCAGATGGCCGACTTCGAGGTCGAGGTGGAAGTGAAACTCCCCGAGCAAGCCGCCGCAAAAGACGACCATTTCAACTCCGGGCTGGGGTTTCGGCTGTTCGGTGAAACCGGAAAGCCCAAGGGCTACCAGTGCGAGATCGAGCGTGAATCCGCCGGCAAAAACGGCGGCGTTTACGGCATCGGGCTGGGCGGTTGGCTGTTCCCGAAGGGCGCAAAGCAAACCGCTGCGATGAGGCAAAAAAACAGGGGGCTGTTCCGCGACGAC
>DQOE01000171.1 GCA_015658765.1 Verrucomicrobiota bacterium
CGGCCCGGGCCGCTTGCCGCCGCTGACGTCTAAAATGTCATTGTAGCCGCTCGTCGTGCCGAAGCGGTTCCGCTCAAAAACCAGCTCACCGCCGTCGCGAATGCCGATGCCGCGCACATGCTCGCTGTGGCTGAGATCGGGGAACACGCTGTCACGCACCGTGAGCGACGCGTCCTGAAACCAAATCAGGTTCGTCCGCGTGCCGTGCCACTGCACATGGTCGAGCGTGACAACTGAGTTCGTGACCGCCAGCGCGTACGAGCCGGTGTGATGAAAATCGACGTGCGCGATCCGGTTGTCGTGCGCCGAGTCGCTGAAGCCAACGCCACCCCACGCGCCGGCCGTTCCCGGCGCGCGAAGAAACTGGATGCGCCGTTGCTCGTCGCCCTCGGCAAGCAGGCGTCCCTCGACGAGCAGCCTTCCCTCCGGCCCGAAACAAACCGTCGCGCCGGGATCGACCGTCAACGTGACGTCCGCCGGCACAACCAGCGGCTTGACCACGAGCAGCGGCCGCGCCGCCGTCCAGCGGGCGGAGCGTGTCAGCCGTTGGCCAAGCGAGCGGGTGGGCGCGTCGCCATGCCAGACGTCGGCGTGTTGCCGGGCGACCTCGTTGCCATCGGCGTCCAGCGCGCGTACGAGCAGTCGGTTCAGTCCGCGCCGCAATGTGACCTTGGCCTGCCACCGCGCTTCCGGCGCAAACCAGTCGGCGGCTTGGCCGTTGGCCTCGACTGCGACCGTTGTGGTGGCCGGCGCTTGGCCGGACAAAGTCGCCGTCGCGCTATCGGAAAAAAAGAAGCCGTCGCGCTTGGCCAAGCCGGTGGCGACGGTCAGCTCTCGCGGGATTTGCGACAGTACAAACTCGCGCCGCTTGGCAGCGAACGACTTCAGCCGATCGACCTCGGTGCGCGGCAAATAATCGCCGACGAGCCGGTCGATCACCGGCTCAAGTTGCTCCGCCGAAAACACCGTTTGGGCGAGATCTTCCAAGTGAAACCAATACCGCACGGCCACCGCCGGGCGGCTCATCAGTTGGGCAAGCGCCGGGTTGGCGGCAGCGCGCCAAAGAGGGCTTTGCGTCCCGCCCTGCGTGCCGAGCACGGCGTCGAGGTCGTACGGGATCAGCACGGATCGCCGGTCGGCTGTGCCGGCGTACAGCGCGTAGTCGCCCTTGTCGCCGGTGACGAGGCTCGTCTCCTCGTTGCCCAGCAAGTCGTGCACGGCGAGGTGCCGCATCCACGCGTCAACGTCCATCCGGTCGGCCAGCGCAGACTCGTCCGCCTTGCCAAGCGCGCGGAGGAATTCGGTCAAGTCGGAGTAGTCGTTTTGCCACGCATTGGTTTGCTTGGCGTAAAAATATTTTTCCGCGTACGGCGCGGGCTCGTCGCCGAGAAATTTCAAGTCGGCGTAGCCACCGCCCTTGTAAAGATTGCCGCTGTTGTCGTTCGGAAACTGCCAGCGGATGTACTCCGAGTTCAGCGGATCCAACTCGGCGTAGTGAGCAAACTGGCTTGCACCGCCGAGCCGCTCGTTGTTCTCAAACACGCGCACCGCCCGGGCTCGCGGCGCGGGCAAACCGGCGAGGCGAAACAACGCGCTGCCGAGTTCCTGCGCATGCGGATGGATGGCGTTGAGATTGACCGCCGTGTGACCGCGCCACGGCCGGTCGTTGGGAAAATTGACACGCCGACTCTTGTGCGTTGCCGCTCGCGACGTGCTGCCGCGCAGCCGCACGCCGACGTTGTAATGCACGCGCGTCCGGCCGCTCTCGGTGTTGACGAACGTGCCGCTCATCTGCGCGTCGCTGGTGTTGTGCCAGGGGCGGCGGCCGATCTCGGCCAGCTCGTCGCGCTCGAGTTGTGTCAAAATAATACGTTGCACGGGGCGCCCCGGCGCGACGGCTTGATCGTCCACTTGATACAGCAACCGAGGGCAGTTGTTCGCCGCGCTTGGCCAAGCGCGCGCCGCGCCTTGGCCGTCGGTCGCGCTGACGTAAAACTCGACGACCTGGCCGTTGGCCTGCGGCGAGATCGTTGCCGCAAATTGCTCCGCACCGGATCGCGCCATCGGCAGTTCCCAGAAATTGGCTTCGCCATCGAGCCGGTAAAAAAGCTGGGTGCTGACCCCGGCCGGCGACTCGTCGATGACGCGAGCGGTGACCGTCACCGGGTCGGTGGATCGCGGCACAGCGGGCGAGTGAACCGCGTCGAGAATCATCGGCGGCAGGTTGGCGAGTTTGCTGGAGTTGGCCCGGCCGGGGGTGCCGCGCCCGGCCACGCTGGTGTGCCAATTTTGCGCGTGATTATTGGACAAACTTGGCTGCATCAGCTCGAGCGAGTGCCCGCCGCCGTCGTGCGCCGCGTGCCAAACCCAGCCGCGATGGCCGCCGTGCAGCGGGCCGCGAACGCGCCGTGCCCAGTCGCCCTCCGTGGCGTAGCGCACCTTGTCCGCCGTCGCGCCGGTGGCATCGACAAGCCGGATGGTTTCGCCGTTGTTGGCGAGTTGGCCCTGCCAGTCGCCGGTGACATTTTTGACGCCGGGATGCAGTTCGGCGAACCGCGCCGCGTTGGCTGCAACGACCAGTCCGCTGTCGGGCGGCAGCGTGATTTTGCTGAACGCAAACCGGACGCCGGCGTTGAGTTGCCAGCCGTCGAGATCGACCGGCTCGCCGCCGAAATTCCAAAGCTCGATGAACTCCTCCGCCACCGACTCGTTGGCGGGGCGGTGGTGAATCTCGTTGATGAGCACCTGCGCTTGGGGGGAAGTTGCGGCGGCGCAAAACAGGAACCAAAGCCAGCCGCGCCGCAACGATCGGTTCGACATTGGCATGGTTACTTTTTGCGGCGGCGCGCCTTGCGCTTGGCGGCGAGCAGCCGGCTGGTGGTAGAGTCGTCCCCGGCAGCTTGGCTTGGCTCATCCGGCTTGGCCTCGGCGACAGCGCTTGGCTTGGCGGAAAATTCGACCGGCGTTTTTTCAGGCTGGAAGAGGCGCGGGTCGGGTGCGCTTGGCCTGTCGCGCTCGAACGACTGCCGGGCTTCGTCGCGCCTGGCCAGGAGCGAGGCGAGCGCCTCGTCGGTGCCGGTTTGCCGTTCCCTGCGCCGCCAGAAAAAGAGCAGCCGGCGGAGATTGGCGGTGGCCTTGAGCCATTCTTCCCAGTCGAGCTGGATGCGGCGCACGCCGACGTCGATCGGGAACAGGATGACGGCGAACTTGAGCAGCCACGCCCAAAGATCCACCGGCTGAAAAGTCTTGCGGCGGTCGTGCTCGAACGGGTTGTCGGCGGCGAAGTCGCGGCTCAGCAGCTTGCCGCCGCCGACCTCGGCCAGGCGCTCGAGCCGGGCGAGGTTCGGGCGCGACTCGGCGAACTCCGGCGAGTGGTCGAGGTTCGCACCGATGACTTGCGACGAGCGCAGTTCGCCGTTTTCCATCTCGCGCAAATGCACGAGGTACGCGCCGGTTTCGCGGGTCTCAAACGCCGCATCGTAGCGGCCGGCAGCGGTCTGCTTGAGCGGGACGAGTTGGCGTTCGCCCTTTGGTCCGACGACGACGGCCTGCAAGTCGAGGAAGTTACGGTAGTTGCCGTCGGCGTCCATCGCCTCGACGCTGATGATGCCGCTGCCCTGCTCGATGGCGACGTCCGCCGAGAGGTCGCCGGTCTCGACGCGGCGCAGGCTCCAGTTGGCGATCTGCGACCAAAATGTTTGGTAATGCGCCCAGCCGATCCATTGGCTGCCCCACTTGGCGCGGGCGTCTGAGGTGAACGCCACCGCGCGGCCGAGTCCGTACCGCCAGTGCGCCAACAGCGGGTCACCCTGAGCGGTGAGCAGCGGCGTCTCGGCGCGCGGCTTTTCGCTGGTGGCGACGTAGCCGAGCAGTGGCGGATAACCGCCGGCCGCGAAGCCGGTGAGCGCCTCGCTGGCGGCGACCTGTTGCGGCGTGAACGGCTCCTCGTAAATGGCGGTCTTCAAAATGACGGCGGTTTCCTTGAGGAAAATCTGCGGCAACTGCGCCGGGTTGGTGATGTTGTAAAAGCGCCCGTCACCCTTCTCGGCGATCTCGATCATCGTGTCCGGCCCGGCGTGCCCGGCGATGAGCACGGTGCTGACGGTGATCTTTTCGTCGCGAAAGTTCGCCATCAACTCGTCGCTTGGCCCGCCGGGGTCGCCGTCGCTGAACAGGATCATGTGCTTGATGCTGGCGGTCGATTTCTTGAGCCCCTGAAAACCCATCGTCATCACGTTTTGGAACGACGGCAGATCGCCCTGGTTCATGCCCATGATTTGCCGACCCAAGTCCTGCTTGCCGCCGACTTTCGTCAGCGGAAAATGCCAGCGATCCTGCCCGTCCCAAAGCACGACACCGAGCTCGTCGTTCGGCCCCATCGCGTCGAGCACACCGATCGCACATTGCCGGGCTACCTGGTTGCCGTTATTGAATTCCATCCCGTGCATCACCAGCACGAGCGCGCCCGGTGGCAGGACTTTTTTGCTGCTCAATTCCATGCTGACCGGCAGCGCTCTCTCGAGTGGCGTATTGCGGTAGCCGCCCGCCGCGAACGCCTGGTCGCCCCCGATGCA
>DQOE01000136.1 GCA_015658765.1 Verrucomicrobiota bacterium
GCCCGCCAAATGTGCCGCCCGGTGATGAGCATGTGTCGGCTGGCCACGCAGACCGCGCCGCTCCACGAGCCCATGTTGTACGCGCGGGAGAACTGCGTGCCACGGCTCGCGAGTCGGTCGAGGTTCGGCGTGTCGATGTCGGTCAGGCCAAGCGAGCCGATCGTCTCGAAGCATTGGTCATCGGCGAAGAGGAACAGCACGTTCGGCTTGGCTTCAACCTGCGCCTGGCCAAGCGCAAGACACACGGCGGCGACCGCTGCCAGGCGGCCTATAACTTGAATTATTATCTGCTTCATAAACTTTCCTTTTGCGTGATTCGTAGGGGGCACACATCGTAGGGCTTGGCCAAGCGGAGTCGAGCCAATAAACTGCGGCCCGACTTCGCCTCCCGTGCCGTGGAGACGAGGCAAGCACCCATCATGGCCTACGAATCATACGCGGAATTCCTGGAAGCCCTCGAGCAGGCGGGCGAGTTGACTCGCATCAGCCAGCCGCTGGCCACCGAGCTGGAGATCACCGAGCTGGCCGATCGGGAGATGAAAAAGCCGGGCGGTGGCCAGGCGCTGCTCATCGAGCAACCCACCGTCAATGGGCAGATATCCCCGCACTCGCTCGCCATCAACACAATGGGCTCGGCCCGGCGCATGGCCATGGCGCTCGGCGCCGAGAGCGTCGATGCCGCCGCCGCCGAGCTGGGTTCACTCATCCAGGCCAAGCCGCCCACCGGCATCCGCGAGACTTTTGCGCTGCTTGGCCAAGCGCTGACCCTGCGCCACGCCAAGCCCAAGCGCGCCAAGACCGGCCCGTGCAAGGAAGTTGTTCATCGCTTCGACGCCCCGGCCCCGCGAACCGAGCCTTGGCCAAGCGCACCCGACGTCAACGACCCCTCGACTCTCGACCCTCAACCCTCGACGTTGCTTGACCTGCCGATCCTCAAGTGCTGGCCGCTCGACGGCGGGCGCTTTATCACGCTGCCCTGCGTCGTCACGCGCGACCCCGACACCGGCGACCGCAACCTCGGCATGTATCGCATGCAGGTTTACGACGACTCGTCCGCCGGCATGCATTGGCAACTGCAAAAAGTCGCCGCGCGCCACGGACGCCGCTACTACGAAACCGGCGAGCGGATGCCGGTGGCCGTCTTCCTCGGCGGCGACCCGGTGTTTCCGTTTTGCGCCACCGCGCCGATGCCTGACGGGCTGGATGAATTCCTGCTCGCCGGCTACCTCCGCCGCAAGTCGGTCGAGATGGTGAAGTGCGAAACCAACGACCTCGAGGTTCCAGCCAACGCCGACATCGTGATCGAGGGCTACGTCGATCCCACTGAGCCGCTCCGCGACGAGGGGCCGTTCGGCGACCACACTGGCTACTACACGTTGCCCGAGCCGTATCCGGTGTTTCACATCACCGCCATCACCCACCGCAAACAGGCCGTTTACCCGGCGACGATCGTCGGCATCCCGCCGATGGAGGATTTCCACATGGGGAGCGCCAGCGTGAAACTATTCATGCCCATTCTGCGGATGACCTTCCCGGAGATCGTGGACATCGCGCTGCCGGCCGAGGGCGTCTTTCATAACCTCGTCTTCGTGAGCATCAAAAAAACCTACCCGATGCAGGCCTACAAAATCATGAACGGCCTCTGGGGCATGGGCCAGATGATGTTCACCAAATACATCATCGTCGTCGACGCCGACGTGGACGTGCACAACACCAGCGAAGTGCTCTTCCGCCTCTGCGCCTGCACCGACCCGCAGCGCGACAGCATCTTCACCAAAGGCCCTGCCGACGTCCTCGACCACGCCACAACCGAGATCGCCGTCGGCACCAAACTCGGCATCGACGCCACAAAAAAACTCCCCGCCGAAGGCCATCGCCGCACCTGGCCTCCCCTCATCAAAATGGATGAATCCACCAAATTGAAGATTGACGATTATTTAAACAAACGAAAGTAACTCCAGATGTGTTGTCGGGTGGCACAGGGTTCCGGCAGGGACAAGGTCAAAAAGAAGATGAAGGCCAGGGGCGATACGCCGACAATCACGCCCCGGCTGAACCTTGCACCGACACAGGATGCGCTCGTTGCCGTGCAAGCGTCTGGCGATGTTCGACTGGAGGAGATGCGGTGGGGGATGATCCCGCCTTGGGCAAGGGACAAGTCGATCGGGGCCAAGCTGGCCAATGCGCGGGCGGAGACGATCGACGAAAAGCCGAGCTTCCGGCAGCCGTTTCGGCGGCGACGCTGCCTGTTGCCGGTGGATGGCTATTACGAGTGGGAATCGCGGCCAAGCGGCAAGCAACCGGTTTACTACTCAATGCGCGACGGCGACCTGTTTTGCCTAGCAGGACTGTGGGAAACGTGGACGACACCGGAGCAAACCGACGAGCCGGAGTTGCCGGGCCTTGGCCAAGCGCAAGCCGAGACGCTGTGCACGTTCACCGTCATCACCACGACGCCCAATCGTTTGGCCAAGCGCGTGCACGACCGCATGCCGGTGATCGTTCATCCTGCCGACTACGGCAACTGGCTCTCGCCCGAAAGCAAAGCGGCCGATCTCAAGCGGTTGCTGCGGCCGTTCGACGACGAGCCGATGCAGGAGCACTATGTCACGCCGCTCATGAACAACCCCCGCTTCGAGGCACCTGCGTGCATCGAGCCGATTATCAATTGATTTTAGTTGTAACTTTATCGCGAAAACAGGCATCTATTTTCCGCAGTTTTTTATGAAACGACTCATCCTATTCAAGACAGTTGTCGTGGTGTTTGCCGTGACGTTCACATTGCAGGCGCAGCCTTCGCGAGGTGGAGAACGAGGTCCCGGCGGAATGAGGCCCATTATCCCTGTTATGGCCGCTTTGGATGAAAACAAGGATGGGGTGATCTCCATTGCAGAAATACAGAACGCCGAGAAAGCCCTGACTGCACTAGACAAAAATGGTGACGGCAAAATCGACGGTAATGAACTACGCCCCAGTTTCGGGGGCCCCGGCGGTTTTGGTGGTCCCGGTGGTCGAAGCAGCAGCAAGGGCCGAGGTGGTCGGGCCTTTGACCGAGGCAATGAGCCGGAGATGGAGCGCATCCCGCCGGGGAAGCTCGACTTCAAGGACGGTGTTGCCTCAATCCCGGGTAGGGAGATGTTCGAAAAACTTTCCTATCAAGGTCCCGAAGTGATGGTCGATCAGCATCTTGCAGATTGGAAGTTCGTGAAGTTCCAGATCGAGGATGTGGGCAAGGGAGAACCGGTGTTGTACTTCATCAACACCAAGACCCACCGGGGGCATCCAATGTTCATGCGCCAGATCGGAATCCAGCGTGGTGACGGCTCAATGCGTGGCGTGCTTGTTTATCGCCCGCTCAAGAAGTCGCCCAACGGCCAGCCGGGCATGTTCACTTTCGAGTACGAGCCGAATGATCGTTATCCATTCGAGCGCATCAAGCTCTCGTACGAAATGCTGACCAAACAAATGCCTTACCTTCAAGGTAAACTTGGCTATTATCCGATGCCGCGTGCCCGATCGGTCTACTTTGATGAAAAGGATCTGTACGATGCCGCCGAATTCCCCGTGGTGCTCGACGAAGACCTCGAGAGCGACATAGGTTTCCTACCTTTGAACACGCAGGAGTCTTACGGGCGGTTGCGCCTTATTGAGACCGACGAATTGCCAACTTCACGAGACATCGTTATCTACAAGATGTTGCCGAATGAAATGCCGCGAGTTGCTGGTGTGATCACTGCTATGCGACAAACGCCCCTATCGCACGTCAACCTGCGAGCGATTCAGGACAGTGTCCCGAACGCGTTCATTACCGGTGCAGCGGAAAACAAGGAAATCACCTCGCTGATTGGCAAATTTGTTTACTATAAGGTCACCACCAACGGCTACGAACTGCGTGAGGCCTCGGCCGACGAGGTGGACAAACATTTCGCTGCCATCCGCCCGGCCAAGGTGCAGACACCCAAGCGTGACCTGTCCGTTAAGGAGATCAAGCCGCTCGATAAAATCGGCTTTCAAGACTCAGCAGCATTCGGCGTGAAGGCCACCAACCTCGCCACGCTGCACACGCTGGATTTCCCCGAGGGCACCGTGCCCAGCGGCCACGCCGTGCCGTTTCATTTTTACGATGCCTTCATGAAACACAATGGCTTGTACGACAAGGCCCGTGCAATGTTGGGCACCGAGTCGTTCAAGGAAAACCGCGATGAACAGATCAAAGAGCTCAAGGCGTTCCGTAAACTCGTCAAGTCCGGCAGCATGCCCGACTGGATGATGGGGGACTTGGCCAAGCTGCAGAAATCCTTCGCCAACGGCCAAGGGATTCGCTGCCGTTCAAGCACCAATAACGAGGATCTTCCCGACTTCAGCGGCGCCGGCCTGTACGACTCGTTCACTCACAAGTCGGACGAGGGCCACTTGGCCAAGACGATCAAGCAGGTGTTTGCCAGCCTGTGGAACTTCCGCGCCTTTGAGGAGCGTACGTTCTACCGGATCGACCACTTCACCACAGCCATTGGTGTGCTCGTTCACCTCAACTTTTCCGACGAACTGGCCAATGGTGTGGCGGTTACCGACGACATCCTGTACCAGACCAAGGGCAACTATTACCTCAATACCCAGGTTGGCGAGAATCTGGTGACCAATCCCGACGCTGATTCAATCCCTGAAGAACTTTTGTTGGATTGGTGGCGGCCAAGTGATTACAAGGTGATGCGCAAGTCCAATCAGTTAAAAGATGATAAGTTGATTATGACCGAGGGCCAACTCGAGCAGATGAACCGGTATTTGGGCAAGATCCACAGCAAGTTCAGTAAATTATACGGGACAACCTTGGAAGATATAAAATTTGCGATGGAAATTGAGTTCAAGATTACCAAGGATGGAACTTTATCCATCAAGCAGGCTCGTCCGTGGGTGTACTAAAATTGTAACTTACCTGCAGGGTGGATCGTATATTTGAAGCAGACCATTGATTTGGTGTTATGAAAAAGATGACATATAAACTAGTAATGGCTGTCACATGTTTTGGCATGATGGCAGGTGATGCAATCGCGCAGGAACGCGGTGGACGCGAACGGGGTGAAGGTGCTCAGCGTCGTGAACGCCCGTCCGGAGCAGCCGGTGAACAGCGTCGCGAACGGGGTCAGGGCGCCGAGCGTCGTGAACGCCCGTCCGGAGCGGCTGGTGAACAGAGTCGTGAACGGGGTCAGGGTGCCGAGCGTCGTCAACGCCCGTCCGGAGCGGCTGGTGAACAGAGTCGTGAACGGGGTCAGGGTGCCGAGCGTCGTCAACGTCCGTCCGGAGCAAGCCGTGAGCGTGGTTCGCGTGGATCACAGTTCGGTGGCCGCGGTGGTCAGGGAGGCTCAGGTGGTTTTCTGCGGATGTTCCCTGTGATGGCCGCGCTGGACAGTGATGGCAACGGTGAGATTTCCACTGAGGAAATTAAGGGTGCCGTTGCAGCCCTTAAGAAGCTCGACAAGAATAAGGATGGCAAGTTGACCGAAGACGAGTTGCGTCCAA
>DQOE01000302.1 GCA_015658765.1 Verrucomicrobiota bacterium
CCACTTGGCCAAGCGCTAGCGCTCAGTTACTCCCCGTCATCCGCCACGGCTTTGTCGGTCGGGCAGCCGGCGCGGAGCCAGCCGTTGACGAACGGATCGAGATCGCCGTCCATCACCGCCTGCACGTCGCTCGCCTGCACGTTGGTTCGCAAATCCTTCACCATGCGGTACGGCTGGAAAACATAGCTGCGAATCTGGTTCCCCCACGAGATGCTCCCCTTGTCGCCGTAGAATTTCTCCAGCTCGGACCTCTGCTCGTCCTCGCGCCGCGCGGTAATCTTGGCCATGAGAATGTTCATGGCGGTCGCGCGGTTTTGGTGCTGCGAACGCTGGTTTTGGCAGGCGACCACCAGCCCGGTCGGGATGTGCCGGATGCGCACCGCCGTCTCCACCTTGTTGACATTCTGCCCGCCCTTGCCGCCGGAGCGGAATGTGCCAACCTCGAACTCGGCCGGCGGCAGTTCCTCCTGCTCACTCTCCTCGATCTCGGCGATGACATCGACACTGGCGAAACTGGTGTGCCGACGCTTGTTCGAATCAAACGGCGAGATGCGCACAAGCCGGTGCACACCACGCTCGGCCTTGCAAAAGCCGTAGGCATTCTCGCCGGTGATCAGTAGCGTGGCGCTCTTGATGCCGGCGACTTCGCCCGAGAGCAGTTCGCTAATCTCGACCTGCCAGCCGCGTTCCTCGCCCCAGCGCTGGTACATGCGCAGGAGCATGTTGGCCCAGTCGCACGACTCGGTACCGCCGGCGCCTGCGTTGATGGAGAAGATGCAGTTGCTGTGGTCGTGCGGCCCGTCGAGCATCAGCTCCAGCTCGAGCGCCTGGAGACGCCCGGTGAACCTGGCCAAGTCGGCCGCCAACTCGGACTGGATGTCCTTCTGCGTGGCCTCGTCCTCGCCATCGGCCAGCTCGAGCATCGTCCGCATGTCGGCGTGCTGCGTCTCGGCCTTGAGCAACGGATCGATGCGGCGCTTAATCGACGACGACTCGGCGACGAGTTTTTGGGCGTAGCTGCGATTGTCCCAGAAATTGTCCTGAGACATCTCCCCCTCGATTTCCGTCAAGCGGTTTTGTGCCTTGGGAACGTCAAAGATACCTCCGGAGATGAACGATTTGTTCCGCAGCAGCTTTCAATTGATCCTCGATGTCCTCAAACATAACCGCGCTCAATGTATTTTTTAAAGTTTCAAGTTTCAAGTTTTAAGATTGGTTCGCGGCTCCCGGTTCTTCAAAATTAAGACACGGATTTTCACGGATTCATTCTTTGAATTAAACGCAGAGCCGTGTTCTTTCGAGTCTTTCGTGGCTCAAAAAAGTTTTCAGTTCTTCAAATCCTTGCTCATCCGTGAAATCCGTGTCCCGTTTTCAAACTGAAAACTAAAAACTTCACCCCCAGATGCCCTGCTCCTTGAGTTGTTTTTCCGCCTGTTCGGCCCAGCCACGGTTGGCGGCGGGGCTGGCCGGGCTGGGGTGCAGGATGCGGCCGATTTTTACGTCCGCTTGGCCAAGCACTTCGCGCGCTTTTTTCTCGGCGAACCCGCCGACGGCCACGAGCCATTCCGGCTGCAAAATCGCCACGACCCTAGCCAAGTGCGCGTTGCAGATTTCCTCAAGCGGCCGGGTCTCGCCGGCGGGCAGCTTGTCCGGCGTGCGGTTGCGGCCGGTGTCCTCGAGGAAGGCCAACGGGCAGTAGTTCACGACAAAATGCCCGGCGAAGAAGGCCTCCGGTTGGCCAAATTTCTCGGCGAAAAACCCCCAAAACCGGCGGCCACTCACCTCGCTGCGCGGGCAGTCAAGGCCCAGCACGGGGCGCTTGGGATGCTCTTTGGCCGGCTTGCCGATGGGCGCGTCGATGCGTAGCCAGTCGCGAACGGCGGCCACCTCGCCGAACGGCACGCCGACCTGCGCCATGCCAAACGGCCCGGGGTTCATGCCGAGAAAAATCGCGCGCTTGGCCCCGCCGCCGTAGCGGCTGAGAAACTGCTCGTGCGCCGCCCAAGCATAGTCGAGCGGGTTGTAAACGAACTCTACCGGCGGCAAAAAGGCCAGTCGGTTGACGGCATCGCGCAGCTCGGCGGCGGCAGCGATAAGTTGAGCGGCTTCGGCGCGTTTCGGCACGGCGGCGTTATAGCCCCAACGCCAGCGGTTGGCCAAGGTTTGCGTTGCAGCGCGAGGGCGGCGGGGCTAGGGTCGCCGCCGTTCGCGAAACCAGACAACCATGAGTGACAAAATGATGATGACCATCGCCCACGCCATCAACGACGTGGTGCTGGTGGTGCTGAAGACGCCGGAGATTCTGGAGCCGGTCGGGATCACGCAGGAAAAGTTTTTCGCCAAGGTGCTGGGCTATGACGAGACCGGCCTATGGGTGCAGTTCCCCGACTTCGAGCTGCCGGTGCGAGTGGGTGAAGAATCCAACCTGTGGATCCCCGAGTCGATGCAAGAGGTCGATGCCTCGGCAATGATCCCGTGGGGGGCGATCGGCACCGTCATGCATTTCCCGAACGTCGAGGGTTACGACAAGCCCAGCCCCTTCAACCGCGACATCGGGTTCAATAACAGCGACACGAGTTAGAAGTAACCTTGCTGCTTACCAAGGTGTATCTTAGGGAGGTTTTGCGAATGAAATGGGAGAGTTCACGGTTTGGCCATGCAGCCCGCTACCAAGGTTTGACCCTGGGTCGACTTTTGGTTGCCGTCCTCATTCTCGGCCAAACCGCAAACACCGCTGAAGACAAGCTCAAGGCCGATCGGCCCGAGTGGACGGCACGGCAAATCATAGAAAAGGCCCGTGAAGCAGCAAAGCGCAACGGCATGGGCGAAACCGTATTTTCTTTTTTACGACAAGCCACCATCAAAGATCTTGGCTCAAAGGGAAAGATCCGAAAGAGCTACACCAAGACCTACCGCGCATACACCGACAGACGTGAGCAGGAACTGATCAGCGTGGATGGCAAGCCGGCAAGCCACCGGCAGGTCGCCCGTGAACAAGCCAGGAACCGTGAACGACAACGCCGATACTTGGCGCGTAAAAAAGCAGGCGGCACCAATACAAGTGAAAACCTGGTCACGAAGAACGTGGAATTGTACCAGGAAAAATTCATACCCATCCTGGTAGGCGTGGAATCAGTCAATGCTCGCCCGGCCTACGTCATTCAACTGCGGCCAAACACAGACCACAAACTTAAGAGCAAAACCGTTAACCGCTTCATGAACCAGTTCGACGCCAAGTTGTGGGTGGATAAGGATGAGTTTCATATCGCCAGAATAGACGCAAAATTAAAGAAACCAGTCACTTTCCTGGGTGGTTTGGTCGGAGCAGTGAATGCGATTAACATTTCCGTTTCCGAAAAACGATTGGCCAGTGACACGTGGGTAGACGAAATCGTGTCCGCAAATTTTGACGCCCGGATGTTCTGGAAAACCTACAAATTCCGAATGAAGAGCGAGTCCAGCAACTTCGAGTCCGCCACCTCACTAGGTGACGAGAACGGCACAAAGCCTGCGGAAAATAGACGAAATCAGTTATTTTAAACTGAAACCCCGGATATGCTCCCGATGAGTCCCACCGACCATGGCTCATGGAGGGCGCCACAGAAACCAAGTGCTCTGCGTTCGGTCAATACGTCGTGGATCAGTGTCGACCATAATGGGCTTAATAACGATTAACCATTTCAACGCGACATCATTACGTTATTCTCGCTTTGATTCTGTGCAAAAAAAATTCTTTTCTAGTTGACTAACCTCTACCAATAGGCACCTTTTCCAAAAACACGGGCTTCCGGATGTGCCGGAGGTCTTATGACGAAGGAGTCCAATCATGTTGAAAATCAGTGCAGGTGGCAGGGGCTGCGGCGAGTTCTGCGATGGAATCGCCCGGCGTGACTTCATCCGGATCGGTGCCATGGGCATCGGCGGCCTCACCATGGCCAACATCCTCGAAGCCGAGGCCAAGGCTGGCATCGGTTCCTCGCACAAGGCGGTCATCAATCTTTTCCTGCCGGGCGGTCCGCCGCATCAGGATATGTTCGACCTGAAGATGGAGGCACCACGGGAAATCCGGGGCGAGTTCAAGCCGATCTCCACCAACGTCCCCGGCCTGCAAATCTGCGAGGAGTTCCCGCGCATGGCCAGGATGATGGACAAGTTCACCGTCATCCGCTCTGTAGTCGGTGCCACTGGCGGACACGATGCCGAACAGTGCATGACCGGCCGTGCCCCCCGCAACCAACCTCCCGGCGGCTGGCCCAGCATTGGCTCGATCCTGTCCAAGCTTAGGGGCCAGGTCAACCCGGACTCCCCGCCCTTTGTCGGACTCTCGCCCAAGACCGGCCACATCCAATGGAGTGATCCCGGTAAGTCCGGCTTCCTCGGCCCGGCTCATGCAGCGTTCCGGCCCTCTGCTGAAGGCAAGGAGGACATGACACTCAATGGCATCACGCTCGAGCGATTAAGTGACCGCAAAAAACTCCTGCAAAGCTTCGACCAACTCCGACGCGACGTCGATAACTCCGGCCTGATTGAGGGCATGGACGCCTACAACCAACAGGCGTTCGGCATGCTCACATCCGGCAAACTCGCTGAAGCACTCGACCTCGAAAAAGAAGACGTGAAGTTGCGTGACCGTTACGGCCGTGGCACGGCCAAGCTGCAATCCGACGGCGCGCCCAAGTTACTCGACCACTTCCTGCTGGCCCGCCGCTTGGTCGAGGTTGGTGTCCGCTGCGTGTCTCTTTCATTTAGCCGTTGGGATTGGCACGGCGGCAACTTCAACCGTGGCCGTGAAGACTTCCCAATGCTTGACCAAGGTCTCACTGCACTCGTCGAGGATTTGCACCAACGCGGATTGGACAAGGATGTCGTCGTCGTTTGCTGGGGTGAATTCGGCCGCACACCGACCATCAACAAAGACGCCGGCCGCGATCACTGGCCGCGCGTCTCCATGGCGTTGCTCGCCTGCGGTGGCCTGAACCATGGCCAGGTGATCGGCGCCACCGATCGCCTTGGCGGCGAAGCCAGCGAACGCCCGGTGACCTTTGCTGAAGTGCACGCCACGCTGTATCACGCCTTGGGCATCGACCCGAACTCGACTACCGTTAAAGACCTCAACGGCCGGCCGCATTATTTGGTCGAGAACAACGCCCAACCGCTGCATGAGGTCATCTGACCGGCAAAAAAAACTTTCCCGAATCCCTCCTTGGCCAAGCCGGGAGGGATTTGTTTTTTTGATAGCGACGCTTTTTTGCTCCGCGCTTGGCCAAGCGGCCGACCTTCGACTGACCGTCGAGCAGACCGACCCTCTGATATTATCGTGGAAAACCGTGCCGGTCACCCGGCCCGGATCAATTTCGATCATCCCCGACACCCAACTTGAAATATCGGCCGATCTCATTCATTGGCAGCCGCTTGGCCAAACGAAAGCCGGTGGGCTCCGGCCCAAGCCGGTCACCGTCAACCGCACAATTGAACCCTCTGCCGGGCCGCGATATTTTCGCGTCCGATCGCAGGTCATCCTGCCGAAGGCCAACTTGGCCGGGCGAAATTTGGTCGC
>DQOE01000231.1 GCA_015658765.1 Verrucomicrobiota bacterium
AGCGCTTGGCCAAGCGCTGGGTTTCAGGAAAAGCCTCACCGTAAACCCGCTCAAAAAGACGCCGTTTTCGCTCGGTTTCCGTCAAGCCGTCAGGGAATGAGGCCACCATCATGCGCCGGGCGACATCGAACATTCGCGACCCCATTCAAAACCGTTCCTCGCCGGATAACGCCATCAAGCGATCACGCACCATCTGCTTAACTTCAGGCGGTGTGTCGTTCAAGGGTTATTCCCCCATTACGCCTTGGAGTAAACCTCTGCGCCTTGGTTGGTGAACTCGGCGGACTTTTCGCGCATGCCTTCCTGCAGGGCCTCGTCCTCGGTGTAGCCTTTTTCGGCGGCGTATTTTCGGACGTCCTCGGTGATTTTCATCGAGCAGAAGTTGGGGCCGCACATGCTGCAAAAGTGCGCGGTCTTGGCGCCGTCGGCAGGGAGGGTTTCGTCGTGGAATTCCCGCGAGCGTTCCGGGTCGAGGCCGAGGTTGAACTGGTCTTCCCAGCGGAACTCGAATCGCGCCTTGCTCAAGGCGTTGTCGCGGAACTGTGCGCCGGGGTGGCCCTTGGCCAGGTCGGCGGCGTGCGCGGCGATTTTGTACGTGATGACGCCTTCCTTTACGTCCTGTTTGTTCGGCAGGCCAAGGTGTTCCTTGGGAGTGACATAGCAGAGCATCGCGCAGCCGTACCAGCCGATCATCGCCGCGCCGATGCCGCTGGTGATGTGGTCGTAGCCGGGGGCGATGTCGGTCGTCAGCGGGCCAAGCGTGTAGAAGGGAGCCTCGTCGCACCACTCGAGCTGCTTGGTCATGTTGTCGTGGATCATGTGCATCGGAACGTGGCCGGGGCCTTCGTTCATCACCTGGACGCCAAGCTCCCAGGCGCGCCGGGTCAGGTCGCCTTGCACCTTGAGCTCGGCGAACTGCGCCTCGTCGTTGGCGTCGGCGATGGAGCCGGGGCGGAGGCCGTCGCCGATGCTGAAGCTCACGTCGTAGGCGGCGCAGATTTTGCAGATGTCATCCCAATGTGTGTAGAGGAAACTCTCGGTGTGATGCGCGAGGCACCACTTGGCCATGATCGATCCGCCCCGGCTGACGATGCCGGTGAGGCGCTTGGCTGTCATCGGCACGAAGCGCAGCAGCACGCCGGCGTGAATGGTGAAATAGTCGACACCCTGCTCGGCCTGCTCGATGAGTGTGTCGCGGTAAATCTCCCAAGTCAGGTCTTCGGCTTTGCCGTCCACTTTCTCGAGTGCCTGATAAATCGGCACAGTGCCGATCGGGACGGGCGAGTTGCGAATGATCCATTCGCGGGTGGCGTGGATGTTTTTTCCGGTGGAAAGATCCATCACATTGTCGGCGCCCCACTTGGTTGCCCATCGCATTTTCTCGACCTCCTCCTCGATGCTCGAGGCGACGGCGGAGTTGCCGATGTTGGCGTTGATCTTCACGAGGAAATTGCGGCCGATGATCATCGGCTCGGCTTCCGGGTGGTTGATGTTCGAGGGGATGATGGCGCGGCCGCGGGCGACCTCTTCGCGGACGAACTCCGGCGTTATCTCGTCGGGGATGTTCGCGCCCCATGGGTTGCCGGGATGCTGGTGGGCCAGCGAGTTGGCCGGCGCTTGGCCAAGCGCTTGGGCGTCCTCCCGGAGCTTGGCCAAGCCCATGTTTTCGCGAATGGCGATGAACTCCATTTCCGCCGTGATGATGCCCTGTTTCGCATACCAATACTGGGTGACCGGATGGCCGGCGGAGGCGCGGAGCGGCTTGCGCCTGAGCCCCGGGAACTCAGTCAACCGGTTGGCTTTGTCGCGTTGGGTGGCGTGGTCGGCGTGGACGCTTGAGAGGTAGCCGTTGTCGAGCGGCTTGGCTGTGCGGCCGTCGTATTCCTCGACGTCGGCGCGGTCGCGGATCCATTTGTCGCGCAGGGCAGGGAGTCCTTTTGCGACATCGCCCTCAAAGTCGGGGTCGCCCCACGGGCCGCTCGTGTCGTACACGCGCACCGGTGCGTTATCCTCGACATCGCCGCTGAGCGACTTGGTGGGGCTTTGAGAGATTTCGCGAAATGCCACGCGGACGTCGGGATGGATTGTGCCGTTGACGTAAACCCGCTTTGAGTTGGGTAACTGGTCCTGGCTTGACGGCTCGAAGGAATCGGTTGATGCGATCATTTTTCTCGGTGGGAACGGGAGGGACTCCTCGTTCACTTGGGGGTAAAGTCCGCCCAGAGTCGGGCACTGTCAAGAAACTACCAGCTTGGGTTCTCCGGTAGGCTGGCGTCGAACTCGGTGAACAATTTTGCCTCGTAGTCGCCGGCGAACGTGCCCGCGAAAAAGCGGTCAAGAGCCTCGCCGTGAAGGCGCTCCCATGACGTCTCCTCTTGGCTGGGGAGGATTGGGTAAAACAGCACGCCGTTGGCCTTGGCCGCTTTGTGGTCGCCCGGCGCATCGCCGATCATGAGCACTTTGTCCGTAGAGTACTTGCCTGCGGCGGCGAACTGGAGGTGCTCGGTCTTGGTCCCCATTCCCTGTCCGGCGATTGCCTTGACGAACTTGGCGATGTCGTGCTCGTCCCACTCGCGCTCGAG
>DQOE01000370.1 GCA_015658765.1 Verrucomicrobiota bacterium
CGACTCGGCGTTTATTCTCGGTGGTGTGCCGGCCACCAATATGAATGTGCGGCATCGCATCCAGTTTTCGGTTGGTGATGCGGTGTTTTATATCAGTTTGCCGCAGCCGGACGGCAGTTCCCACTCCATCCTTCTCGTGCGCGATATCGAGATGGGTCTTGCCCGAAAACACGCCTGCGCTGATGAGATCGGTTGTGCCGCCGACTACGAGCCGGAGGGTGGTTTATCCGGTGACCGCGACACCGCGCTCGCCCAGGCCGGCGCCGAGTGCCTTCGCCGCACCGGCATTGACCGGGTGCGTACGGATGGTTCATTGCCAATGATCTTTTCCGCGCACCTGCGCGACGCCGGAATCGAGGTCGAGTACGACCCGCAGTTGGCGGTGCTCGACCGGCGCACCAAGTCGGCGGAGGAGTTGGCGCACTTGCGCAAGGCGCAGTCGGTCACCGAGGAGGCGATGGAGTTTGCCTGCCGGATCATTTGCGCGGCGACTCCGGATGCGGACGGGGAGCTGCGCGAGGGCGATACGGTGCTGACGTCGGAGTGGATGCGTCAACGGATCACAAGTTTTTTAATCGGCAAAAACTTTTCCAACCATCACGACTCGATTGTTGTCACAGTGCCGCACGTGGCCGATTGTCATCATCACGGCACCGGCCCGCTTCAGGCTGGTCTGCCGGTAATCATCGACATTTTCCCGCGCGACAATGAGACCGGTTACTGGGGAGACTGCACCCGGACGGCGGTGAACGGCGAGCCGTCGCCGGAGTTGGCGCGAATGCATGCCGCGGTGGTTAAGGCCAAGGATGAAGCCATCGCCGCGTTGCAGGTGGGAACAACCGGTGACGCTGTGCACCAGGTGACCGTTGCATCGATTATCGGCAGCGGCTACGTCATGGGATTGCCGCCGGAGAATGCAGACGACGGTTTCATTTCAATGCGCCACGGCACCGGCCACGGGATCGGGCTGGATGTGCACGAGCCGATTTTGCTCTCGGACGGCGGCGGCGAAATTTTGGCCAACGAGGTATTCACCGTTGAACCGGGCCTGTACTCGGCCAGGTTCGGCGGAGTGCGTGTCGAGGACATGGTTGTGGTCACAACAGCCGGGCCGAAAAACCTCAACCGCCTGCCCGATCACCTCGACTGGCGGTAGGGGAGGCTGTCCCTGTTGTCCGCTCCGCCAAGCTTGGAGCAAAAGGATTTCGGCATTGAATCGGTGGCTGGCTTTCCGTAGGCTCCGCCGCTCACAGGATCTATCATGAGATTTGGTATTAATTCATTCTTGTTCGTGTCGCCGTTCGTGACGCAGAGTACCCGCCTCTTTTCCAAGTTTAAGAAGTGGGGTTTCGACACCGTTGAGCTGCCGATCGAGGCGCCTGAGCACATCGACTCGGTGAAGGTCAAAAAAGCACTCGATCGCGCCGGTCTGGCCTGCGGTTCGGTCTGCGCCTGCATGGGGCCGGGGCGGGATTTTCGTGGCTCGGCCAAGGACCAGCGCGAGGCGATGAAATATTGCAAGGCGCTCATCGACCACATGGTGAACCTCGGCTGCCCGTCGCTCATCGGCCCCGTTTACTCCGTGGTCGGCAAGGCGGACGCCGTCGATCCGAAGGATCAAAAGAAGGAGTTTGCGCTCGTGGTGAAAAATCTCAAGGTGCTCGCCGCCTACGCCGAGAAGAAGGGCGTGCAGATTTGCGTCGAGCCGCTCAACCGTTTCGAGACCGACTTTTTGAACACGTGCGAGAAAGGGCTGCGGCTGATCAAGGCGGTTGGCAGCCCGGCACTCAAGCTGCACCTCGACACGTTTCACATGAACATTGAGGAGAAAAACCAGGGCAAGGCCATCCGTGCAGCCGGCAAACACCTTGGCCACTTTCACGCCTGCGGCAGCGACCGTGGCACGCCGGGCAACGACCACATCGACTGGAAGCCGATTGTTGCTGCGCTCAAGGCGGTTCGCTACAAGGGCGACATCGTCATCGAATCGTTTACGACCGACGTAAAAGTCATCGCCCGCGCGGCGGCCATCTGGCGGAAGATGGAGCCGACCCGGGAGGAGATCGCCACCAAGGGGTTGAAGTTTCTCAAAAGGGCGTTCAAGTAACTAAAACTATTTTATCTGACACGATCATGAAAAAAATCATCACCACAATGGGCTTGGCGGCGTTTATTTTTGCTGGCCAAGCGGTTGCCGCTGAGAAGGGCTTTGAAAAAATCTTCGACGGCAAAACACTCAAGGGCTGGAACGGGAACCCCAAATTCTGGAGTGTGAAGGATGGGGCCATAACCGGCCAGACCACCAAGGAAAACCCGACCAAGGGCAACACCTTCATCATATGGGAAGGCAAGACCGGTAACTTCGACCTACGCCTCGACTACAAGATCATCGGTGGAAACAGCGGGATTCAGTACCGCAGTTTCAAGGCCGACGGCCCGGATGAGTGGCGCATCGGCGGTTATCAGGCCGACTTCGAGGCGGGCGATACCTTCTCCGGTATCTGCTACGGCGAACGGTTTCGTGGCATCCTTTCTCTTCGTGGCAAAAAGACCACCCTCACAGTGGGTGACGACGGCAAGTTGAAGAAAGAAGTCGAGGAATTTGCCAAGGATGCAGATATCGCCAAGGCCATCAAAAAGGAGGACTGGAACAGCTACCGTATCGTTGCGCGTAATTTCAATCTGACTCACTACATCAACGACGTGAAAACGACTCAGGTGGTCGATCGCGATAGAAAAACCCGTCGCGCCGACGGTCTGCTTGCGCTGCAATTGCACGCCGGCCCGCCGATGACTGTTCAATTCAAGAACATCCGCATCAAGGAATTACCCAAGCGCGCACGCAAAGCGGGCAACGCCAAGGAAGGCAGCAACAATAAGAATAAGTAGCCACTCCACCAGGAGTCGAATGACATGAAAACGTTTCTCGCATTAACCTGTTCGCTTGGCTTGGTCGCTGGTTCCGTGGCTGCGCCTAAAAAGGTCGTAATGATTGCTGGCAAGCCAAGCCACGGACCGCTTTCTCATGAGCACAATGCCGGCATTCAGCTTCTGGCCAAGTGCCTAAAACAAGGTGCGACAGGGCTAGTTGCCCCGGTCGTCACACTCAATGGTTGGCCAAGCGACGAGTCGATCTTCGAGGGTGCAGACGCAGTGGTGATCTACAGCGA
>DQOE01000430.1 GCA_015658765.1 Verrucomicrobiota bacterium
TCTTCAGGCGTTTTGAGGCTTACCGCGTGCGGCGGAAATTCATCCTTCTCCCATCCGGGATCAAATCCCGCCTTCGTTTGTGCTACTGCGGCCGGGCGCGCATTCCCCTGCCTGGATCGTTGGAACTGTTGGCGGGCGGCCTTGAACTCCTCCGCGGTCAGCTTGCCATCCTTGTTCGCATCCGCTGCGGGAAAACGCTTGAGTATTTGCGCCAATCGCGATTCGGAGAGCTGTTGGGCTTGTGCATTTGAGAACGGCGCGGCTGCCGCCAGGGCGAGGATCGCAAGGAGCAGGATGAGGCGTTGTTTGTTCATGGCTGTATGATTCCTTTGATTCGGGTTTGAGGGTGTTGAGAAGTTGGTTCCGCGGTATTGAAAAATTGGGAGAATCGCAAGCCTGCAGCCGTGTGAATGGCGCCATCCACTCCAGATCCCGGGCTAAGTTGTTCATTGGCTGCATTTACTATGGCATCAACTTCCAGTTGGGTTATGTCGCCGAGCTGGAGGGTGATGCGGTTCATTTTTGCCTAGGAGGGACTCGATTTTGGCCCGGGTAGTGGGCTTCAGGTCGGGTCGCTGCAGGGCAGATTGTAGTCGGGCGCGAATGGCGGGGTCAAGGTGCGGGACAGGGCGGTAGGCGTGGGGGCGTTTGATGTGGAGGCGCAAACCGGCGCCGTGCGTGGAGAAGCGCAGCTGGCGCTTCAGGCGGGCGTAGGGCTCCATTGATTGGTCGCGGTGCTTGTGGAAGCCGTCATGATTTCGATCACCTGACCGTCTGCCCCCGGCCCCCATATTTTTTGACTGGCAGCCTCGTTCTTCCCGAGCGAATACAAGCGTTAAATCATTGCGAAAGAAGCTGATTCCACCCAGACTGACTCCTTGAGCGTCTGGAAATCGAATACACGTGGGCCGATCAGCTTTCGCAGAGCAGGTTTCCAGCTTGGTCTGGCCACAACCCTGCTCTTCGCTTCCTGTTCGTTCGCAGAGGATTCGTCAAGCCTCTCCGGCCCGTCCTTTCGCGCCCTCGTCGCCGAGCATTGTTTCGACTGCCACGACGCCGATTTGACCAAAGGTGACCTGAATCTCGAAGCCGTCAGCTCCCAGCCCACAAGCCAGCATTCGGAGGTCTGGGAAAAAGTTGTGCGTCGGCTACGCGCGCGCCAGATGCCGCCCGCCGGCAAGAAACGGCCGGATGAAGCAACCTACAACACACTCCTCTCCGGACTCGAAGGCTCGCTCGAAAAACTCGCGGCTCAACATCCCCAGCCCGGCCGAATCGACACCCTTCGCCGCCTCAATCGCACGGAGTATCGAAACGCCATTCGCGATCTGCTCGCGCTCGACATCGACGCCGCCGCGTTGCTACCGGCCGACGAATCCAGCCACGGCTTTGACAACATTACCGTTGGCGACCTTTCCCCCACCTTGCTGAATCGCTATATCACCGCCGCCCAGAAGATCAGCCGGCTGGCCGTGGGCGCGCCGCGCAAATCGCCCGGAGGCCACACGATCCGCATTCCACCAGACACCACGCAGGAAGAGCACGTCCCCGGTCTCCCCCTCGGCACTCGGGGCGGAACGTTGATCCCCTACACCTTTCCGCAGGATGGCGAATACGAAATTCAGATGCGCCTAACCCGCGACCGAAACGAACAGGTCGAAGGGCTTTCAGGAACCCACGAACTGGAACTGCTGCTGGATCGCGAACGGTTGAAGGTGTTCACGGTCAAGCAGCCGAAGAAACGAAACGACCACACAAAGCTGGATGCGCACCTCAAGACCCGCATTCAAGTCTCCGCCGGACCGCGCGACCTCGGCGTCACCTTTATCAAGAAGCCTTCATCGCTGCTCGAAACCAAGCGACAGCCCTACAATTCTCATTTCAACCACCATCGGCACCCGCGCCTGTCACCCGCCATTTTTCAGGTTTCGATCACCGGCCCCTACCGGGCTGCCGGCTCCAGTGAAACGCCCAGCCGAAAACGCATTTTCATCGCGCGCCCTGCGGATCGCTACGATACCGAATCCGCCGCCCGCCAAATCCTGTCCGCCTTGGCGCGCCGCGCCTACCGCCGGCCGGTGACCGACGCGGATCTCGAACGCCCCATGCAGTTCTTTCGACAGGCCAACAGGAAGGGCGGCTTTGAAGCCGGAATCGAGATGGCTCTCAGCTCTATTCTCGTCAGCCCCCGGTTCTTGTTTCGCATCGAGAAAGTCCCCGAAAAAGCCAACCCCAATTCCGCCTACCCCCTGAGCGGCATCGAACTCGCCTCGCGTCTCTCCTTCTTCCTCTGGAGCAGTATCCCCGACGATGAATTGCTCGATGCCGCGGAGAGAGGTGAATTGAGCGATCCGGAAGCCCTGGAGAAACAGACGCGCCGCATGCTGGCCGATCCGCGCTCCGTTTCTCTGGTCGACAATTTTGCCAACCAATGGCTCTACCTTCGCAATCTGGATTCCTTCACCCCTAACGCCCGGCTCTTTCCCGATTTCGATGACAATCTACGGCAGGCATTTCAGAGGGAAACCGAACTCTTTTTCGAAAGCATCCTTCGCGAGGACAAGAGCGTCATGGACCTGTTAAAGGCCGACTACACCTTCCTCAACGAGCGGCTCGCAAAGCACTACCAGATTCCCCACGTCTACGGGAGCCGTTTTCGTCGGGTGGCATTGGCGCCGGAAGACAGGCGCGGCGGCCTACTGCGCCACGGTAGCATCCTGACCGTCACCTCTTACGCGACTCGCACCTCGCCCGTCATTCGCGGCAATTGGATTCTCGAGAACATCGTCGGGACCCCGCCGCCGCCGCCGCCCGACGATGTGCCCGCCCTTGAAGACAACAACGTCGACCAAACCCTCCCCATGCGTGAACGGCTTAGTCAGCACCGCGCAAACAAGGCTTGCGCTGTGTGCCACGACTTGATGGACCCGGTTGGCTTCGCGCTGGAGAACTTCGACGCGATCGGCCGGTGGCGAACCCACGAGGAAGGCCGGAAACTTGACGTCAGCGGCGGACTGCCTGATGGCCAGGCGTTCACCGGGATTGACGGCCTTGAAAAGGGTCTGCTCGAACGCCCCGAACTCTTCGCTGGCACACTCACCGAGAAACTGATGACCTTCGCCCTGGGGCGCGGCGTCGAACATTTCGACGGTCCCGCTGTGCGAAAAATCGTCGCTGAAGCAGCCAAGAACGACTACCGGATGTCGTCGATTATCCTTGGAATAGTGAACAGCATACCGTTTAGAATGCGTGAAGCGTTATGATCATTACAAAGAAAGCTCTCCCGCGTAGAACTTTTCTCAAAGGCGTCGGAGCCACCCTCTCGCTGCCGCTTCTCGACGCGATGGTTCCCGCGGCAACCGCCCTCGCGAAAACGCCCGCCAAACCCGTGCGCCGGCTGGGTTATGTTTTCATGCCGATGGGTTGTGACATCACTAGGTGGACGCCTCCAGGTGGCGAGAAGCTGGACAAGCTTTCCCCCATCCTCAGTTCGCTCGAACCGGTGAAGCAGGATGTCACGATCGTTTCCAATCTGGAACTGGCCAACGCCTATCCCGGCTCCCATGCGACTTCCAACTCAGCCTTCCTGAGCGCGGCAAAGGCCAAGGTGACGGAAAGCACGGACTACTACCTGGGAACAACCGCCGATCAGATCGCTGCCCGGCACATCGGCCAATCAACCCAACTGCCGTCGCTGGAAATGGCGATGGATCTGCTCAAGCTCGTCGGTCAGTGCGACAATGGTTACGCCTGCGTCTATCAAAACAACCTTTCCTGGTCCTCCCCGACCACGCCTTTGCCGGCCGAGGCCCATCCGCGAATCGTCTTTGAAAGCCTGTTCGGCGAAGGCGGCACCGCCAAGGAACGCCGCGCCGCGTTGCGAGAGCGCGCCAGTCTGCTCGATTCGGTCAGCGAAGAAATCACCCGCCTTCAGCGCGAACTCGGCCCCGCCGATCGCGCAAAACTCGAAGAATACCTCACCGCCGTGCGCGAAGTGGAACGCCGCATTCAAACGGCCGAGTCCGACGGCGCGAAGAACCAACTCCCCGACCTCGATCGCCCCCTGGGCGTTCCGGCCTCCTACGCCGACCACGCGCGACTGATGTTCGACCTGCAGGTTCTCGCGCTCCAGGGCGACGTGACCCGCGTCACCACTTTTCAGCTCGCCCGGGAAACCAGCAATCGCACCTACCCGGAGATCGGCGTGCCCGATCCGCATCATCCCCTTTCCCATCACGGTAACAACGCCGAAAAAGTCGCGCGTATGGCGAAGATCAACTCATTCCACGTCTCGCTCTTTGCCGAGTTTGTCCAGAAACTCAAAAAGACGACGGACGGAAACGGCTCCTTGCTCGATCACTCGCTCTATCTCTACGGCTCCGGCATGGGCAATCCAAACGTCCACGATCACACCAACCTGCCGACCATCGTCGCTGGCGGCGCCGCCGGCAAGATGAGAGGCGGCCGTCACATCCAATACGACAAACCCACGCCGCTGGCCAACCTGCACCTTTCGCTGCTCAACAAAGTGGGCGTCCCAGTGGAATCCTTCGCCGACAGCACCGGGACCGTCGACGAACTGTTTGAACCGCTATCCATCTAGAGAGCGTGGAATATCCGAACGAAGACAAAAACACGGTGGAGCGAGAGTCCTCGCGGTCCATATCGAATCCCTGGAAGGGCGCTAGAACCAACCCTCCATGAAGCGTCTATCAAAGATCGCGGCCCTCCTGATCACGCTGACCATGTTCCATGTTGCATCGGCGGATTCACCCTTGGCGGACGCTGTCGAGAAGAAGGACCACGCGGCCGTTCGTAAGCTGCTCGAGAAGAACATAGACGTCAACGCGTCTCAAACCGACGGCATGACGGCGTTGCACTGGGCCGCTTACCAGGACGATCTCGCCACGGCGAAACTCCTGGTGAATGCGAGCGCGAACGTAAAAGCGAAAAATCGTTATGGCGTGACCTCCCTTTCTCTGGCCTGCATCAACGGAAACGGGAACATGGTCGAATTGTTCCTCAAGGCTGGAGCCGATCCCAACACAAGTCTTCACGAAGGCGAGCCTGCTCTCATGACCGCGGCAAGAACCGGCAAGCCCGGGGCGGTGAAGGCGCTATTGGCCCACGGAGCCAAAGTGAACGAAAAAGGTAGAAAAAGTCAGACCGCCCTGATGTGGGCCGCGGCCGACGGCCACCTTGAGGTTGTCAATCTGCTGCTCAAGGCAGGGGCGGACATTCGCGCGACACTGGACTCCGGTTTCACACCGCTGTTCTTCGCCGTCCGGGAAGGAAGAACGGAGGTCGTGCATACCTTGCTGAAAGCTGGAATAGACGTCAACGAGCCCGTGAGTCGAGAAAAGAACGGGAAGTTGAAGAGCGGAACGACACCGCTAACCCTGGCCGTCGAGAACGGCCATTTCGAACTGGCGACGACACTGCTCGAAGCCGGAGCCGATCCCAACGACATGCGCGCCGGATACACCTCGCTGCACATGCTCTCCTGGGTGCGCAAGCCGGATGGCGGCGACGGCGACGACGACCTCGCTCCTCCGACCGGTTCAGGAATCATGAGCAGCGCACAATTCGCCAAACAGCTGGTGGACCATGGCGTCAGGGTGAACACCCGGCTCAAAGGGGGCAAGCTTCACTGGAAAGGGGCAACGCCGTTCTTCCTGGCTTCCAAGACCGCGGACGCTCCCCTCATGCGCGTGTTGATCGAACTGGGAGCCGATCCACTGATCCACAACGCGGAAAACAGCACTCCCCTGATGGTGGCAACTGGGATCGGCCAAACAATGGAGGCGGCCTCCGCCGGGACCGAGACTGAAATCCTTGAAGCCGCACAAATGCTGCTCGATCTGGGCGTCGATATCGACGCCGTGAACAACAGCGGCGAAACCGCGATGCACGGAGCCGCCTACAAGAACCTTCCTAAAGTGGTGCAGTTCCTCGATGACAACAACGCCAAGATCGAAGTCTGGAACCGTAGGAACAAGAAGGGGTCGACGCCCTACCTGATCGCGGCAGGCTACCGGCCTGGAAACTTCAAACCTTCCTACGAGACGATGGCGGCGATCAAAAAAGTGATGACCGCTCACGGAGAGAAGCCGACCGCTAAGCCGCCGAAACGTGTCGATCCCTACGCTGCCAAAACCCGAAAAAAGCAAACAGCCTCGAAGGAAGAATCCCGCGAGCGAATAGACTTGTTCAACGGCAAGAATCTCGCGGGCTGGGAGATTCAGAACAACGGCCGCTTTTCCGTGAAAAACGGCCGACTAAGAGTTGACCGCGGAACCGGATGGTTGCGTTCCGTCGACATCTACGCTGATTTCACATTCAAACTGCAATTCCGATTTCTGGAGGCCAACGCGAACAGCGGAATTTTCGTGCGCACCGGAGCAACCAGCAAGAAAGACGAAAACGGCTGGCCGAACAATGGCTACCAGGTCCAATGCATGGATACGATTACTGGAAAAGTTCCATTGGCCACCATGATTCCCTATGGAGCGCCGCCATTTGAGCACGAGTCGGATCTGGACGCCTTGAAAAAGGCCTACAAACCCGTGGGCGAATGGCAGTCTTACGAGATTACCGCCAAGGGCGAAACCTTGAGGGTAAAGCTCAACGGAACGCTGATCACAACCGCGACCAGCATCAAGAATCTCGACGGGCATATCGGAATACAGGCCGAAAACGGGCTCCTGGAATTCCGGGAAATTGAATTGTTCCGATAGCACACGCCGGATTCCAACAGCCGGTGAGGCGAGATTACCCACCACCAAAAAAACAAGACAGGTGAAGAATTGAAAGCTGAAGGCAAATGAAAACGAAACCAAGCCCCGCGTTTACCCTGATTGAGTTGTTGGTGGTGATTGCGATCATAGCCATCCTGGCTGCGCTGCTGTTGCCGGCCCTGGCCAAGGCCAAGCGCAAGGCCAAGCAGATCGGATGCGTTTCCAACCATAAACAGTATGGAATTGCCATCATTGCCAACGCCTCGGACAACGATGAGAAGATCATGAGCATGGTGCAGCAATGGGGCAAGGTGCATTACCCGATGTACATCCGGTTCACTAACGAGGAGCAGTCTGAGCCGCGCGAGTGGGCGGTAAACGAGATTGAGCCTTACCTCCAGTCGTTCAACATGGCTAACGAGAATGTATACGGTGTTACGATGTGCCCGGAGATTGATGCCACAAAAATGAACGAGTGGCTCAAGCAGGTGAACTTCAGGCAATACAATTTCCTTGAGTACCAATACGCTTATTGGGGGCGTGTGGATGTTGCGCATAAGGTGAATGCCGGTCAAATCAGGGGCACTGCGATGCAGGACCTGACAGCCAACAGCCTTGAATCCAGTCGTCTTCTCATGAGCGATATCCTCGAGTTCGACGGCGATGGCTGGCGGTACAACCATGGCCCGGCTGGCTGGGCCTACAATGAAAACTTCCCGGGCATGCCCAGGGACA
>DQOE01000247.1 GCA_015658765.1 Verrucomicrobiota bacterium
CAGCCGCCCGTCGTGGTCGCGCACGATTCGCTGCACAATCATCAGGCCAAGCCCGGAGCCTTTTTCCTTCGTCGTGTAGTACGGCTCAAAAATCCTCTTGATCTGTTCCTGCGGAATCCCGCCGCCGGTATCGGTCAGGCTCACCCAGACTCCGCCGCCGGCTTCGCCGGTCTTGATGACCAACTCGCCGCCGGTGCTCATCGCGTGCATCGAGTTTTTCATCAGGTTGATCAGCGATTGCTTGATCTGCGCGGCGTCAAACACGGCCAAGGGCAGCGACTTCGCGAACTCCAGCTTGATCGCCTGGCCTCGGTTGTCGAACTCCGGGCGCAGCAGCTCGATCGTCTCCTTGATCGTGTCGTTGAGTGAGCTTTTTTTAAGCTTCGGCTTGCTCGGGCGGATGGCCTGCAAAAACTGGGTCACGATGTAGTCAAGCCGGTTGACCTCGCCCTTGGCCACGCCGATGTATTTTTCCAGCTTGGCCGCGATGTCGCTCACTTCGTCGGGGTCGCCCTCGCGCTTGGCCAAGCCGCCCTCGACACCCACCGCCGGTTGGCCAAGCTTGCGGATTTCGCGCTCCATCAACTGCAGATGAATGCTCAGGGCGTTCAGCGGGTTGCCAAGCTCGTGCGCCACGCTGGCCGCCAGCAGGGTCAGGGCCTGGATGCGCTCGCTCTCGATCGCCTCGTGGGTTTGCTCCCGCGCCTCGGTGGCGTCGTGCAGAATCAGCGCCATGCCGGTGCTGCCCTTGGCCTCGCCATCGAGCGGCGCGGCGTAAAGCCGGATGAAGCGTTTCCGGGGATAATCCAGCTCGAACTCCCGCCGCATGACACTCCGGCCGCCTTCGTGATCCGCCGCCTGCAGGGAGGCCCAGTCGAGCTCGGGGAGCAGTCGCGTCACGGGCTGATCCATCGCCGCATCCTCCTCAAAGCCGGTCAACTGACTCGCAGCGGCGTTTAGGTAAGTGACCTTCCCCTCCCGGTCGGCGACGAGCACACCATCCTCGATCGTGTTGAACAGCGTTTCCAGAAACGACCGATCCCGGGCAAGCCGCTCGACAAACGACTGCAAGTTCTCCGGGTTCAAGACGTCAATGCGTCCGAGAACTTTTTCAATAAAACTGGACTTGGTCGAGGGCATGCGGCTTAGAGCCACTTTTTGATTTTGAAATACACAATGGTCGCCAGCGTGGACATTGCTGTCACCGCCAACGCCACAAGATACCCGGTCTTGCCCGACGCAATCTCGGGCATGTCGTGAAAGTTCATCCCGTACCACGTGCCCACCAGCATCATCGGCGTCGTGATCACGGTGAATACCGTCAACAACTTTACGATTTCGCCGGTCTTGTTCGACGACATGTTGAGGTAAACCTGCAGCACACCGGTCAGCGACTCCGCATACCGCGCCGCCAACTCGCCGATGTTGTAAAGCCCGTCGTACACGTCACGGTAGTATGGGATCAAGTGGGATTGAATGAGCTTGAACTCGCCGCGGACAAACCGGCTCAGCACTTCCTTTTGCGGCCCGATGATCTGCCTCAGTTGCAGCACTTCCTTCTTGATCTGCAAAATCGTGTTGAGCGTCTCCTTGCCGGGATCAGCCAACGCCTTCTGCTCCACCTCCGCCACCTCCATAGCGAGCTCGTCAAGCGCCGGCTTGTAGTTTTCGACGATCAAATCCAGCAGCGTGTGGGCCACCCGGCCCGGTTCCGTGGCGATGTCCGCTGTGTTGCGAAAGCACATCTCCCCAGCCAACTCAACCGGCCGCAACGGTTTGCTGTGAAAAGTCACCAGGAAATTTTCGCCAAGATAAAAACTCAACTCCGACGTCGCAAACACCCCGTCCTTGCGGCTGTAATCCACCGCGTGGATCACCATAAAAAGGTACGGTGAAAACTCGTCTTTCTCCTTCGGCAGATATTCCTCGACCTTCGGCGACGGACTCTCCGTCACGCTGTCCTCGATGGACAAGGGGTGAAAATGGAAGACGTTTTTAAGAAGAAAATCGGTTTCCTGAGGCGTGGGATCCTCGAGATCAACCCACAGGAACAGCTTGGTGTCCGCCAACAGCGTGGGCATCAGGAACAACTCGATGTCCTTGCTGTGCAACTTGCCTTCGGTCGTAAATGCGAATGACCTCACCATAAGCCTGCTGTTCTTTAGCGTTCAAATCCAAGCCCCAATAGGGACAAACTGGCGCGATTCTACCCCCACTTATTCACAAAGCAACTCAAATCCACAAAACTAGGTCAAAATGTCCCACTTCCTTGTTTTTTCAGCACGACAGCCAGTTCTTAACCAACTTGTTTCGTGTCATTTAAGTACTCAATTGGCCAAGCTGGAATCACGCTGGCTTGCACAATCTTTGTTCGCGAATAAGCTTTGCGCGGCTTGGCCCCGCTTGGCCAAGCGCTGTTTTCCAAAATAAACAATGTCCGAAAGCTACATTCAGAATCTGTTCGCGGAACGAATCGGCGGCGTCGACTACGGAAAAGACACGGCCATCTACAAGTTTGAAAAGATCAAACGCGCCAAAAATGCCGTGCTTGAGGCCAACCCCGGCGCCGAGATCATCGACATGGGCGTCGGCGAGCCGGACGAAATGGCTTTTCCGGAGGTCGTCGCCAAACTCCACGAGGAGGCCCAAAACCCGGCCAACCGCGGTTACGCCGATAACGGCGGCCAAGCGCTCAAGGAAGCCGCCGCCCGGTTCCTCGACAACGTCTGCGGCGTCAGCGGCATCGACCCCGACACAGAAGTGCTCCACTCCATCGGCAGCAAGGCGGCGCTCTCCATTTTGCCGGCCGCCTTCATCAACCCCGGCGACACTGTCTTCATGACCATCCCGGGTTATCCGGTGTTCGGCACGCACGCCAAGTACTACGGAGGCCAAGTCCACAACCTCGCATTGACGGCGGAGAACAATTATCTGCCGGACCTCGACAGCATCCCGGCCGACGTGTTGGCCAAGGCCAAGGTGCTCGTGCTGAACTATCCGAACAACCCGACCGGCGCCAGCGCCACTCCGGAGTTCTTCGCCAAGGTCGTCGACTTCGCCAAGGCCAACAACCTCATCGTCATCCACGACGC
>DQOE01000180.1 GCA_015658765.1 Verrucomicrobiota bacterium
ATCATCCTTGAGGCCGTGGGTATTCCCGGGGAAGGCATCGCCCTCATCCTCGGCGTGGATCGCATCCTCGACATGCTGCGAACCACGACCAACGTCACGGGCGACGCCGCCGTCTGCGCCATCATCGCCCACTCCGAGAAACAACTCCATCCCCCCAGCGAATAAGCCAGGCGCTGCGGGTCAGCAAAAAGGGATTTCGGCGACGGTGGCCTGGCCTTGGGCAGGCTCCCGTGCGGTCAAGACCTGGCCGGGGGTTTCACTGCCGCGCTTGGCCAAGCCAAGGGCGATCGGGCCAAACCGCGGTGAGTCGATCACGCTGGTCAGCGTGCCAACCGTCTTGCCGGAGTCGTCGGTGAGTTGAGTTCCGGCGGCCAAGTCGGCATCCAAGCGGTAACCAGCGAGGGTTCGGTTGACGCGACCGTAGGTGCGGATTCGTGCGATGATCTCCTGCCCGATGTAGCAGCCCTTGGTGTAGCTGATGGCTCGGGTCTCGAGGTTGGCCTCGGGGGGCAACGTGTTGTTGCCCATGTCGATGCCGAATCGCGGGATGCCTGCCTCGACCCGCGCGATCTCGGCCGCCTGCCAACCGGCCAGGCGGCCGCCCTGCCCTTCGACCGCCTTGGCCAAGCGCTCGGCGGCCTCGCCCAAGTGCCCAGTGGAAATGTAAAGATCGCAACCGGCAACGCCGTACCGGCCGTTGTTCATCACGTACACTTCGCCCAAGCCGTCGAGCGGCGACTTGGCGTGCGCGAACGGTTCCCCGGGCAAGGCCAAGCCAAGCGACGCCAGCGCATCGGCCGTCTTTGGTCCCTGCAAACTGAGTAAACCGAAGTGTGGCGAAGCGTCGATGAGTTCGACTTGATCGGCAATGATGTGACTCTCGAGTCGCTGCGTGACGGCATCGAGCAGGCCCGGCTCGAAGTCGAGGATCAACTCGTCGTCGAGCCGGTACACGTGCAAGTCGGCCTGCATTTTGGCCTTGGCGTTGACGAGCGCGGCGTAGCAGCCCTGGCCCGGCTTTAGCCCGGCGACCTCGTTGGTGACCTGGCCGTTGATGAACTTCACTCGGTCGTCGCCCAGCACGGCGAGGCAACCGCGAAAGGAAAGATCGACGAGGGCAACGGACTCGATCAGCGCCCGGTGTTCGGCGTTCGTGTCGCCGTAGTTTTGGGCGACCTGTTCGCCGGCGACGTCGCCAAACTGCGCGCCTTGCTGGCTGAGATAGTCGTGAAGTGAATCGGTTGGCATCGGTTCAGAGTTGGTCGAAACGGGTTCGGGCCGCCTCGATGGTTTCAGACGGGTTCGTCTCGAAGATCTTGGTGTCGAATGAGTTCCGGACGATTTGCCGCGCCTCGGCGAGATCCTTGACGGCCCCGGCGGCGATGGCCTGCACGAGGATGTTGCCGGAGGCGGTTGCCTCCGCCGGGCCGGCGACGACCCGGATGTTCGCGGCGTCGGCGGTCAACTGGTTGAGCAATTCGTTGCGGCTGCCTCCGCCAACGATGTGCACCGTGTTGGCCTGCCAGCCGACGAGTTTCTCCGACTCACGGAGGGTGCGCGCGTAAAGCAGCGAGAGGCTTTCCAACGCACAACGGACTACGGCACCGGGCGTCCCGGGGATCGGTTGGCCGGTTTCGCGGCAAGTGTCGGCGATGCGTTGCGGCATGTCATCCGGCGCGAGGAACCGGGGGTCGGACGGGTTGAGCACGGAGACATACGGCTCGGCGGCGGCGGCTTGCTCAGCCAAATCGGCGTAGCTGTACTCGTTACCCTGCGCGGCCCAGGCACGACGGCATTCCTGCACAAGCCAAAGTCCGATGATATTTTTAAGCAACCGGATGGAGCCGCCGTAGCCGATCTCGTTGGTGAAGTTCAGTTCGCGGCAGGCGTCGGTGATGATCGGCTCGGGAATCTCCAGCCCCATCAGCGACCAGGTGCCGGAGCTGATGTAGGCCCAGCGCTCGTCCTCGGCCGGGCACGCGGCGACCGCGCAGGCGGTGTCATGTGAGAGCGAGGCAACGACGTTGAGGTTGGCCAAGCCGGTTTCCGAGGCCAAACCGGGCTTGAGCGGGCCAAGAGTTGTCGCGGGCGCGGCGACCTCGGGGAAAATGGCGCTGGGCAACCCCAGCGCGCCGATGAGGCGTTCGCTCCACTTGGCCAGTCGTGGGTTGTAAAGCTGGGTGGTGCTGGCCATCGACATCTCAATTTTGGCCACACCGCAGAGGAGGTAATTGATTGCGTCAGCGATCGTGAGCAGTTGGGCGGCCTTGGCCAAGCGAGCGGGCGGCTCGGCACACAACTGGATGCTGGTGTTGAGCAGCATGTACTGAACACCGGTCTCCTCGAACAGCGTGGGCCAATCGACCTTGGCGAGGACGGTTTTTTCGGCCTCGGCGGTGCGCGGATCGCGGTAGTGAAAGACCGGCTCGATGATCTCGCCGGCGTCGTCGAGGAGCACGTAGTCCACGCCCCACGCGTCGGCGCTGACGCTGGTGATCACTTGGCCAAGCGCACCGGCACTGGCCAAGCCGGCGCGGATGCCGTCGAGCAGCGCCGGGATGTTCCAGTACATCCGATCGCCGTCGCGGATCGGCGTGTTGCTGAAGCGGGAGAGCTCCTCGATCGCGATGCGGCCGTCCTCGAGCGTGCCGAGCATCACCCGGCCGCTCTCAGCGCCGAGGTCAATGGACAAATAGCGGGAAGTCATCCTGTGTGAATCGTTGCACGAACAGCTGGAAGCAATTGAAACGGAATTACAGATGACAGCCAAGCCGCATTTGCGCCGGTTCTCCCGGCACAAAAAAAGGCGGCCCGTTGGCCGC
>DQOE01000092.1 GCA_015658765.1 Verrucomicrobiota bacterium
CTCGACGCGATGGCCAAGGCGGGGCTGAAGTTCAACCGGTTTTACGCGGCGGCGCCGGTTTGCAGCCCGACGCGCGGGAGCTGCATCACAGGACGTCATCCGTATCGCTACGGCATTCCGTTCGCCAACAGCGGCCACATGAAGCCGGAGGAGTTGACGCTGGCGGAGTTGCTCAAGAAACAGGGCTACACCACTGGCCATTTCGGCAAGTGGCACGTTGGCACGCTGACGAAAACCGTGAAGGACGCCAACCGGGGCGGCCCGCGCGGCGTGAAACATTTTTCACCGCCGCAGGCCAACGGCTTCGACGTCTGTTTCTCGACCGAGTCCAAGGTGCCGACATGGGATCCGCTGCTCCGGCCCAAGGGCAACAACTCCAGCAAGTGGTGGGACGCCGTCTCCGTCGCCGGCGAGGCCAAGCCGTACGGCACGGCTTACTGGAACGAGCGCGGTGAGAGTGTCACCGGGAACACCCGCGGCGACGACTCGCGCGTCATCATGGATCGCGCGATCCCGTTCATCCGCGGCGCGGCCAGGCGCGGCCAGCCGTTCTTCGGCATCGTGTGGTTTCACGCGCCGCACCTGCCGGTGGTCGCCGGGCCGAGGCACACGGCGATGTACGCCGGACACGCGAAATACGCGCAGCATTACTACGGCTGCATCACCGCGCTGGACGAACAGATCGGGCGGCTGCGCGCGGAGCTGCGCGCGCTTGGCGTCGCTGATGACACGGTGCTTTTTTTCTGCAGCGATAACGGGCCGGAGGGCCAAGCCAGCAGCGCGCCGGGGACAGCGGCAAACCTGAGTGGACGCAAACGCTCGCTGCTCGAGGGTGGCATTCGCGTGCCGGGAATCGTCGAGTGGCCGGGGCGCGTGAAGGCCGGTCGCACCACGGACATCCCGTGCGTCACCAGCGACTACTTGCCGACGATTCTCGGCTTGCTCGAAGCCAAGCCGGTCAGCGACCGGCCGATCGATGGCATGAGTTTGGTGCCGCTGCTCGACGGAAACCTGGCCAAGCGCGGCCAGCCGATCGGCTTCGAGTCGAAGGGGCAGCTTGCCTGGATCGGTGACCGGTACAAACTTTACCGCAAAGGCGGAGCGGCCGAGTTCAAGCTGTTCGATCTCGTCGCCGATCCGTCCGAGAAGAACGACTTGGCCAAGGCCAAGCCGCGCTTGGCCAAGCGCCTGGCCGGCGAGCTGGCGGCGTGGCGCGCCTCCTGCCAGGCGAGTGCGGCCGGAAAGGATTACTGACGGTGCACCGCCGCCGCCCAAAACGCCGTTGGCTGCGTTGGCTGCTGCTGTTGGCGGTGCTCGATGCCGCGGTGTTTTACTGGTGGTGGAGCAACCAGGCGGAGCGGCGATACAACTCAATCATCCGCGATGCCGCGGCGGAGTTCGGTGTCGAGTACGCGCTGATCAAGGCGGTCATCTGGCAGGAGAGCCGTTTCCGGGAGGACGCGATGGGCGATGCCGGCGAGATCGGCCTGATGCAATTGATGGAACTGGCGGCGTTCGAGTGGGCCGACGACCACGGCGTGCGCGACTTCGAGCACTCGCACGTGTACGACCCGCGCACGAACATCCTCGCCGGGACGTACTACATCAAGACGCGGCTCGACCGCTATCCGCACACCGACGATCCCCTGCCCTTCGCCTTGGCCGACTACAACGCCGGGCGCGCCCACGTGAACCGCTGGGCCAAGGAGGCGGCCCGCACCAACGGCGCTGCGTTCCTGCAAAACATCGACTATCCCTCGACGCGCCGCTACATCGACCAAGTGACTCACCGGCGGGATCATTATCGGTAAAATCGGCCCGCTTGCCGGCTTGGCCAAGCTTGGGTAAACTTTGTGCGTGCTGGTTGACTTCACAAAAATGAACGGGGCCGGGAACGATTTCGTGCTGATCGACAACCGCGCGCTTGGCCTCGAGTTGACATCGGAACAGATCCAAAAAATCTGCCACCGCCAGCGCGGCGTCGGCGCGGACGGCGTGCTGCTGTTGCGCTTGGCCAAGGGTGACGCCGACTTGGGCTGGGATTTTTTTAACCGGGACGGCAGCGAGGGGGAGATGTGCGGCAACGGCGCACGCTGCTTCGCCCGGTTTGCCCAGCGCCATCTCGACGGGCGCGAGTCGCTTTCATTCGAGACGTTGGCTGGCGTGATCGAGGCGCGGCTCGACGGCGAAAGCGTCACCGTCAACCTCACGCCGCCGCAGGATTTCCGCATCGGCGAGCGTATCAACACTTCCGCCGGTGAACTGGAGATTCACTCGGTGAACACCGGCGTGCCGCACGCGGTGTTGTTCGTCGACGACGCCGACAAGGCGATGGTCTCCGAGTTGGGCCACGAGATTCGCCATCACGAACATTACGCGCCGGCCGGCACGAATGTGAACTTCGTGCAGCTCAACGGCGACGGCTCGATCCGCGTGCGCACGTTTGAGCGCGGCGTCGGCGAGACGCTTGCGTGCGGCACCGGCGTGTCGGCGGCGGGACTGATCACCGCCAAGCTGCACGGCCGCGGCTCGCCGGTTCGCGTGCGCGTGCTCGGCGGCGACGACTTGGGCGTGGCGTTCGAGCCGGACGGCGACTCGTTCGCCAACGTGCAACTCACCGGCCCTGCGGAATTCGTTTACTCCGGCCAGATCGAAATCTGAACGGCCATCGCGCCGCCAAGCATCGAACAGCCTCA
>DQOE01000427.1 GCA_015658765.1 Verrucomicrobiota bacterium
GCCAAGCGCCAAGTGCAGCGACGACACGCGGTTTGTGAACCGGTCGATCACCAGCACGTGCGCCGCCCAGCAAAACGCCCCGAAGAACACCAGCAGGTCGCCGTGACCAATCGCCCACTGCTCGTTGCCCGGGTTGAAGCTCAGCAGCCACAACCCCACTGTCGCCAGCACCACGCCGGCCCACGTCTGTAAATTCGTCCGGTGGCCCAGCCCCAACCCCATTAGCGGCACGAACACCACGTACAGCCCCGTGATGAAACCGGCCTTGCCCGGCCCGGTCGACTCGTCGCCGATTCCCGCCTGTTGAAACAACGAACCGAGAAATAGGAACAGCCCCGCGCTAAGACTGGCCTTCACCCAGTCGCGGGATCGGAAGCCGTTCATCGACTTGCCGCGATGCCACGCCAGCAGGATCACCGCGAGACACACCGCGCCGATCGAGTAGCGGACGCCGTTGAAGGCATTCGGCCCAAGGTGATCCGAGCCCATTTCCTGGGCCACGAATCCCGCCCCCCAAATGATGCTGGTGGTGAGCAGGAGCAGGTTGCTGCCGAGTTTGTCCCGATTCATCGCGCTTGGCCAAGCGGCCGGGCGCACGTTATCGCTTGACTCCCCGTCTCTGAAAGACTGAATTCGCCGCGATGCATTTTCGAAACACGCTACTCGCAACCGCGCTTGGCCAAGCGGCCCTGGCCCAGGCAGTCGATTGGCCTCAATGGCGCGGCCCGACCCGGGACGGCATCCTTCCGGCCAATGGCATCATGCTAACCAAGCTGCCCGATCAGCCCAAGGTGGTTTGGAAAATCAAATCGGGCGAGGGACTGTCGTCGCCGGTCGTCGCCGGTGGCACGGTGTTCCATTTCGAAAATCGCGGTGGGAAGGAAACCATGGTCGCCCTCTCGGCTGCCGACGGCTCGGAACAATGGGCCACGGGGTTGGCACCTGTTTTCGAGGATGGCCAAGGCCCGCGCGGGCCACGCTGCACGCCGGTCATTGACGGTGGCCAGGTGTTCGCGCAATGCAGCCGAGGCTCCCTTCACTGTCTCAGCGCCAGGAACGGCAAAGTCCAATGGGAACTCGATTACGCCAAGTTGGGCATGAAGTTCATCGGCGAAAAAGGTCGCGTGCCCGGCGCCCGGCGCCACGGCTTCACCGGCGCGCCGCTCGTCATCGGCGGGATGGTTTATGCGATGGTCGGCGGGAAGGGAACCGGTATCGTCTGCTTCAACCGAGCCAACGGCGAAACAATCTGGGACGCACTCGACTACAAACCCGGCTACCCGCCGCCGATCCCAGCTACCATCGCTGGGCGTCAGCAATTCGTTTGCTTTTTCGTCGAGGGCGCGGTCGGGGTCGGTGTGACCAGCGGCACGGAACTCTGGAAAGTGTCGATGAAAACCGACTACGGCCGCCATGTCGCCGCGCCGGTTGTTCATGGTAACACGGTGGTTGTCGGCTCTCACCAAACCGGCTTACAGGGCATCACGATTTCGCCGGACGGCGAGGGATTTAAGGCCAAACCGGTTTGGAAAAACATCGAGGCGCAGCCGAACATCACCCACGGCGTGCGGGTCGGCGGCCACTACTACGGCATCGGTGATCCGGCAAAACTTGTCTGCGTCGATATCGCCACTGGCAAGACGGCCTGGAGCGATAACAGTCTTTTCTTCCCTGATCCAAAACGCGCCATGGCAGCGTTCATCGTGATGGGCAAAAATATCCTCACGCTCAGCAGCGGCGGGGAACTGTGCCTGTTCGAAGCTTCACCAAAAGGTTTCAACGAACTCGGCCGCACCCAGGCCTGCGGCATCAACTGGTGCATGCCGGCCTACGTCGACGGCTGGCTGTTCGTCCGCGACGGCATCAAGAAAAAGGGAGGCAACCTCATCTGCCTCGACCTGACAGACTAAATCCTGGCTTCGAGCATCATGTTCGTCGGCGTCTCGGTCGAACGTCGAATGTTGCTGAATCCAGCTTGATTTAAAACATCCGTCAGTCGTTTTTTACCGACTTGATCACCCAGTGCCAAACCAACATTTTGCGAGTTGAAGAATTAGAAAAAGAAAACTAACTCCCGGGCTTGGTTGCGGGGATGGCCTGCAAATCTTCCGGCAGATTTTCGGGGTCGAATGTCTCGACCTCCATCGGCAGCAGACACTCCATCGGCACGCCGACATCGACCGCACCGTTCGAGCGATCCACCACCACGCCGACGGCGCAAATCTCCGCCTGATGTTCTCGCGCGATGGCCACGGCCTCAGCGACTCGGCCGCCCTTGGTCACCACGTCCTCGACGATGACTAGCTTTTCGCCGGGCTCGATCTTGAAGCCGCGGCGCAGCACGAGATCGCCTTGCTCCTTCTCGACGAAAATGAAGCGCACGCCGAGTTGCCGCGCCACCTCCTGCCCGATCACGAGTCCGCCCATGGCCGGGGCCAGCACGGTGACCGGCTCGTAGCCACGGAGTTTTTCCGCCAGCGCCGCACCCAAGCGCTCGACACTTGGCATGTGCTGCAACGCCATCGCGCACTGGAAAAACTGTCGGCTGCGCAGGCCGCTGCGCAAAATGAAATGTCCCTCCAGCAACGCGCCGGAGTCCTTGAAGAGTTGAAGAATCTCGTCCCTCGTCACGCGGCGATTGAACCAGCCAAGCGCCCAAAGGGAAAGCCAATCTAGAAGGCGGCCCGGTAAATGGACTCCATCTCGGCTTGGCCAACCTCTCGCGGATTGAAGCTGGCCGTCCACTGCCCGGCCGCCTCCGCAGCCAGGGTGGTCAGCATCGATTCCTCCACGCCGCTGGCCCGCAACGTCACAGGCATGTCGGCTTGCTCGAGCAGCTTGGTCAACCGCTTGGCCAAGCTCTCCACCGCCTCGTCGCTCGTCGCCGCTTGGCCAAGTTTCCCGATCGAAGCCAACTCGGCGTACGCTCCGCTTGCCTCGCCCCGCTCGGCGTTGAAGCGCACGACGTGCGGCAGCATCATCCCGACTGCTTGGCCGTGGACGATGTCGTACTGAGCCGTCAACGGGTTTGCCGTCGAGTGCGCCGCGCCCAGCATGCTGGCCTCGATCGCGCACCCGGCCAACGCCGCGCCGAGCAGCATGCTGCCGCGGGCATTGAGGTCGTCCGGCTGGTTGAGCACCGTGGCAAAGTTAGGCAGCAGCAGCCCAAACGCCTCCTTTGAGAACATCCACGACAACTCGTTTTTCTTTTTCGTGACGGCTGTTTCCACGGCGTGGGCGATGGCGTCGATGCCGGTGCAGGCGGTGACGTTGCGCGGCTGCGAGAGCGTCAGTTCCGGGTCGAGAATGGCGATCTTCGCGGCGGCCTTGGGGTCGCCGCAGGCCATTTTATTGTGGGACTCGGCCTCGGAGATCAGCGCGAACGACTGGCACTCGCTCCCGGTGCCGGCCGTGGTCGGGATGACGATGAGCGGCAGCATCTCCCGCTTGGCCAAGCCGATACCCCAGTAGTCCTGCATCCGGCCGCCGTTGGTCAGCAGGAAGTTCGCCCCCTTGGCCGTGTCCATCGAGCTGCCGCCACCAAGGCCGAGGAACGAGTCGGTGCCGGCCCGCTCGGCCAACCGGCGGCATCTCTCCACGCAATCGGTGGTGGGGTTCTCGATCACTTGGTCAAACACGATCACCTCCAGCCCGGCGGCCTCGAGAGACTTCCGGACTGTGGCGACGTGCCCGGCGCGGACGATGCCGGGGTCGGTGACGAGCAGGATGCGCTTCAGGCCAAGCTCGGCTGAAAGCTCGCCGGCACGCGCCGCCCTGCCGTTGCCGAAAACCAGGCGTGTTCGCTGCACGTGATCAAACGTGGCCAACGCGTTGGCATGTTCCGGCAGTAATGAAGTGGACATGGCTTTTTGAATCTCTCCCTTAATCGAAGCGCGGCGAACCCTAAGCATTACGACAGACGACGGCAAATGGTTACGTGTTCAATTGCCAGCACGCCGCTCGGGGTCGTCCTCTACAATAACCGGCTCCACTTCGCCCGGAAAATAAACCTTCACGACACGAAACAGGCCGTCACCCCACTGGCCCTCGCGCAGCAACCAGTCCTCGATGAACTCAGACACGGTCTTGCGGCAGTTCTCCCGAACCACGTCGAGGTGCTGCCCGTCACCGGCGAATTTGCGGAGAGTCGGCGTGATTGCTTTCTCGAGCTTGGCCATTTGCTCCTCGGCGTTGAAGCGCGCCCAGCCCTCGTCCGATGACTTTTCCATTTTATCCGTGTGAATCGCCGGCGGCTGGCTCGGTCGAATCTCCGGCGCGTGGACGATGCAAACATTGTTCGTGACCGACAACTGCCACGCATCACGCATCCGCAAATGATACCGGTACGTCACCGGCACGCGAATCTCGGTGATCGTCGTGCCGGCATCGACCTCAAACCACTTGAAGCCGTAAGTTCGTTCGTCCTCGCTGCGGAACGTCTCGGTCGCGGTGACCTTGGCCAACTCCAGCAGCCCGCCGCGCTCGCTCTCCAGCTTGGGCAGGCTGGCGACAAACGTCTCGGTGATGCTACCCCGCCGAAACTTGGCCGCCGCGTCGTCCAGCACCTTGGCCACCTCGACCGCTCCCTTGCCCGCCGTCTCGACCAGCCGCTCGGGAGTCTTGATGAGGTAAATGAAAGCCACGAGGCCAAGCGCGGCGACCAGCACGATCACGCTTGGCCAACGCCACTCGGAGATGCCGCTCGGCTCCGTTTTTGCCGGCTCGTCACTCATCGGTTATTTCAAATCCACCCCGCCGCAAAGCTGCACTTTGAGGCCCATCTCGGCAAGCATTGCCGCCTTGATTCGTGCGCCCCTGTGCGCGGCTTTCTCGCCTGGCGCGTAAACCACCTGAATGTGATTGGACTTGTGCCGCGCCATCATTTGATCGCGCGAAACACCCTTGAGCACGGCATGCATGATCGGCCATTGCGGCGTCGTCTCGCGCCAGCGCCGGTCGGTTTCCTTTTGCGAAAGTTTCACCACCTCGGCCACGCCGATGTCGCACTGCAGTTCACCGTCCATTACGAACACCCGGCTCCAGACGATCCAGCCCGGCTTGGACACGCCCTTGAGCGTGCCGCCGCCCAGCCGGAAATACATCGGCGGCTGCCGCTCGCTCGACGCGCCTTTCCAGCCGCCGATGAAATGCGCCGGCGGCGCGGCGCCGGAAATCAAAAACACCCAGACGTATTCACTGCGCCCGTTGATTTTGCACGAGTCGCCCCAGCGCAAATCGTGCAGCGTGTTCTCCGGCGGCCAGCCCAGCTCCGTCCACAGCCGGTTCGTCGCCAGCGCGTCCAGCCCGGCGCACTCGTCCACCTCGTTGAAGTGCGGCACCGCGCGCCCGGCGAACAACTCGCGTCCCCGGACATCGCTTACCGGCGGACGATCGACGTTGTTCAACATGCCCTCGGCCAGGTCGCTCGCCGGCGTCAAGTCCTTCAGCCCCTGCTGGTACTGGATGCCGATTGTCGCGCAGCCGAACTCGTCAGCAATCCGCAC
>DQOE01000128.1 GCA_015658765.1 Verrucomicrobiota bacterium
GCCGCCTTGAGTTGCTGCTCCGCCTCCGGCTTTTTTTCCAGCTCGGCAATCTCGGCGCGGTGCCACTCCATTTGTTTCCGCTGCGCCGCGCTGGGCACCTTAACGAACGGCTTGTCCGCCAGCTTGTCCGCGTTGCCGACGTGCGCCGTCTCCGGCACGTTGTTGAACAACGCGTAAAACTCGTAAAACTCCCTCTGCGAAATCGGGTCGTATTTGTGGTCGTGACACCGCGCGCAGCCAAACGTCAGCCCGAGGAAAACCGCCGTCGTCGTCTCGACGCGATCCACCACCGTCTCGACGCGGTACTCCTCATTGATGACGCCTCCCTCGCTCTGGATCGAATGGTTGCGGTTGAAGCCGGTCGCCACGCGCTGGGCGATCGTCGCGTCCGGCAACAGGTCGCCGGCGAGTTGCTCGAGGGCGAACCGGTCGAACGGCATGTTGTCGTTGAGAGCGCGGATCACCCAGTCGCGCCACGGCCACATCACGCGGCGGCGGTCAAGGCTGTACCCGTGAGAGTCGGCGTAGCGCGCGGCGTCGAGCCAGTCGAGCGCCATCCGTTCGCCGTAACGAGGCGACGCCAGCAACTGGTCCACGACGCTCTCGTACGCGCGCGGCGACGCGTCGGCGAGGAAGGCATCAATCTCACGCGGAGTCGGCGGCAGACCGGTGAGGTCGAAGCTCACGCGCCGAAGCAGCGTCTCCCTATCCGCACGCGGCGAGGGTTGCAGCCCGGCCCGCTGCAGCTTGGCCAGGACGAATCGGTCAATCGCGCCGCTTGGCCAGGCGGAATTTTTCGCCGGGGGAATTGTTGGCCGCTTGAGCGGGATGAACGCCCAGTGTTTTTCCCACTTGGCGCCCTGTGAAATCCACGCGCGAAGTGTCTCGATGTCGCTTGACGTCAACGCCCGGCCGGAATCCACCGGCGGCATCCGCTCCTCCGGATCGGCGTGGGTGATGCGCTTGAACAACTCGCTCCCGCTTGGCTTGCCGGCGGTAATGATCGCCTGGCCGGGTGCGCCGGTATCGAGCCGCAGGTCGGCCTTGCGCTTGGCCGCATCCGGGCCGTGGCACTCGAAACAGTTCTCCGAAAGAATCGGCCGAACATCGCGATTGAACGGCACCGGCTCCCGCGCAACCACCGAGTTGGCCAAGAGCCACCCGGCAAGCAGCAGCACGCGCAAAAATGAGTTGTTCCAAGAGAAAGCCAAGCGGCGGAAAAGAGTAAGCCCGGCGCGCCGCTTGGCCAAGCGCCTTCACTCTCATCCGGCCTACGTCCACCTACTCCCTGAGGGAGAAGGAGCTCCACTGCTCCGTTCGTGTTGATTCGCGTCCATTCGCGGTTGAAAAAACCGCTTGGCCAAGCGGAAGAAAAAAATGGTGGGTCGGGTGGGACTCGAACCCACAGCCAACGGCTTAAAAGGCCGCTGCTCTACCATTGAGCTACCAACCCAACGATCCGGGTTTGCCCCGGAAGCGGGCGCAACGTAATCGCCCACATGCGTGACGGCAAGTTTAATGCCTCGCCCCATTCGGCTTTTCTCGAATGGCACCAGCCCGTATCCTCCGGGGCGAATGGAAACTCGCAGACTGGGCAACACCGACCTCGACCTAACGCCAGTCGGCTTCGGTACCTGGGCCATTGGCGGCGGCGACTGGGGCATGGGCTGGGGGCCGCAGGAGGAGAAGGACTCGATCGGGTCGATCCTCGAAGGACTGGAGGCCGGCATCAACTGGATTGACACCGCGCACGCCTACGGCTTCGGGCTGTCGGAGGAGGTGGTCGGCAAGGCGGTCAGGGAATGGGGGCAGCCGGTGATTGTTGCGACCAAGTGCGGCGTGTTGCCCAACGACGACAAAACTCCACGCCGCTTCGCATCGCGCGAACTGATCCTTGAGGAGGTGGAAGGCTCGCTGCGCCGGCTGCAGGCCGACACCATCGACCTGTACCAACTCCACTGGCCGGAACCGGCCGAGAACATTGAGGAGGCCTGGCAGGCGCTGCTCGACCTGCAGGCGCAGGGGAAGATTCGCTGGCCGGGCGTCAGCAACTACTCGGCAAGCCAGCTCGGCCGTGCTGCCGCGCTTGGCCCAGTCTCCTCGTTGCAACCGCGCTACAGCCTGCTCAACCGGCAGATTGAAACCGGGGGCCAGATGGATTGGTGTCGCGAAAACAACTGCGGCATCGTCAGCTACAGCCCGATGGAGAGCGGCTTGCTCACCGGCAAGGTCACCCGCGAGTGGATTGACAGCCTGCCGGAGAACGACTGGCGCCGCCACAAGCAGGAGGATCACCCGGTGGCCTCCCTGCTCCGCCCGCCCAAGCTCGAGCCGTTCCTGCAACTCGTTGAGCAACTCCAAGCCATCGCCGAGCCAAGCAGACACACCGTCTCGCAGCTTGCCGTGGCGTGGACGCTGCGCCGGCCGGAGATCACCTCGGCCATCGTCGGCGCACGGCGCAGGGGCCAGATCGCCGAGACCGTTCGCGCCGCCGAGTGGCCGCTTGGCCAAGCGGAACTCGACGCCATCGAAGCAGCTATCGGCATTTTTCACCAGGCCATTGACTAACCGGGTGCCTCGCCGGGCGGATCAAAAAATAAACAGTCGATTGTAATTGCCTAAGACGCGGTCCTGAAGTAATAAACGGGGCGGTGACTCTGGCCATAACATTGCTCGTTGTTGGACTTGCACTGCTTTTTTTTGAGATATTGCTGCCCGGCCTGATTCTGGGTACATGCGCGTTACTTACATTAGCCGCATCCGTGTTTGTCGCCTACACGGAAACTGAGGAGATATTGTATGGCCATTTGTTCCTTGGGATCACCGTTGTCTCACTTACTAGCACTGTCATATGGTTTATTAAATATTTTCCAAATACCAAGATGGGGCGTCAACTAGCTTCAACATCCACCGTTGGCGATCTCGGGATCGATTTTACAGATTTAATCAATCAAACCGGCATAGCATACACCGACCTTCGCCCGTCTGGCAAGGCGACCATCGGCGACCAACGTCTAAATGTCGTTACAGAAGGATCTTTCATCGAAAAGGATAACTCTGTTAAAGTCATCGCGGTCGAAGGAAATCGAGTGGTTGTTCGAAAAACTTAGCTCAACAAAAAAAACATCATGAATACTGGATTAATGGTCACATATGCAATCTTAGGTCTGGTCGCTCTGGTGGCCGGTATAGTCATACTTAATTTCGGGGCAACTTGGTTAAGGGCATGGTTTTCCGGGGCCAAGGTGACCTTCGGTGAGATGATTTCGTTGCAAATCCGCGGGATTCCCATCAGACGCATCGTCGACTCTCGCATCAAAGCAGTGAAGTCGGGCATTCCCGTGAGCATCGACGACCTTTCCACACACTTTCTGGCGGGTGGCCATGTCGAGCAGGTGTGTGCGGCGTTGATCAACGCCAAGAAGGCCAATATCGACCTCGTTTTTGATCAGGCCTGCGCGATTGATTTGGCGACCAAAGGCACCAGCAAAAATGTGGTAGAGGCGGTCCACACTTCCGTCAATCCGCAAGTGATCGACGTTCCGCCTGCGGGCGGCTCAAAACGCAGCATCGACGCCGTGGCCAAAGATGGCATCGTCATCAAGGCCAGGGCCCGTGTAACCGTACGCACCAACCTGACCAGCTTCGTCGGCGGCGCCACCGAGGATACTATCATCGCACGTGTCGGCGAGGGCATCGTCTCCTCCATCGGCTCCGAGCAAAGCTACAAGGACGTGCTTGAGAACCCGGACCGCATTTCGAAGAATGTGCTGGCCAAGGGCCTCGACAGCAACACCGCCTTCGAGATTCTCTCGATCGACATCGCGGACGTGGACGTCGGCGAGAACGTCGGCGCCAAACTGCAGGCCGAGCAGGCCGAGTCCAACAAGCTCGTTGCCCAAGCGCAGGCGGAGGTCCGCCTTGCCGCCGCTGTCGCGGTGGAACAGGAGATGACCGCCCGCGTGGAGGAGATGCAGGCAAAGGTCGTCGAGGCCGAGGCGCAGGTTCCGTTGGCCATGGCGGACGCCTTCCGCAGCGGCAACCTCGGCATCATGGACTATTACCGCATAAAGAACCTCGCCGCCGACACCGACATGCGCAGCAAGATCGCCGGCTCCGACGAGTCGTCCGACTCCGGCAAACCGAAGACATAAACCACCTTGGCCGACGGCTTCACAGAATGGCTGAACACCGGCCTGCCGGGGCAACCGATCCTGGCAGTGGAAGGTCAGTTGTTGTTGTACCTTGTGTTAGGCCTGCTTGCCGCGATTGTCAGCTGGATCAACAAGCGCAAGGAAGCTGCCAAACTCGAGCAGGCGAGCCACGCAGCCCCGACGCAACGATCCCAACGCCCCGCCCCCGCCCAAGCCGGGAAGCCCACCGGCTGGCTGGCCCGGCTCGAGCAACTTGCCGAGGCCCAACTCGACCAGACCGACCAGAAACCCGAGAGGCAATACGATGACAACTACGAGCAGGAATCGGTTGATCTGCCCCCGGTGATTGGCGCCGGCGCACCTGTAACCCCTCCGCTGGTTGGCACGACACGGGAAGCATACCGTGACACACCACTCACCAAGCAATTGCGCAAGGCCGAACAGGCCAGCGTAACCCGGAAAACGGCCCCGGCCCGTTCGCCTGTTTACGACTCCCCCATCTACACCGGCAACATCGCGCACCGCATCGGCACCGACCTCCGGGCCGCGCGACAAGCCGTCGTCGGCTCCATCATCCTCGGCCAGCCGAGGTCGCTCGAGAACCCCGAGCAAATCACCCGTTACTGAAACTGAGTTTTTGGAGTGAGTAGTGAGCGGTGAGGCGTTGAAAGAACGACTGCACTCCGCGACTATCCGCGTTCAGCTGAAAAAATCCGTATTCATCCGGAAAATCCGTGTCCCAGTTTCGTAAACCCCAAACCGCTCACCGCTCACCTGTTAAACTCCGCCGCTTGGGCCGAGTCAGCGGGAAGGCGTTTGGCAGATGCCGCACCTCGCTCACCGCGCCGTCGCGCAACAGCACCTCGACGATGTCGAAGCGAAACTTGGTCTCCGGGTTGCCGAGCCGCCGCAGGTACTCCTTCGCCGCCTGGCCAAGCAGCCCGCGCTTGCGCTGATCCACGGCGGCGGCGGGGCGCGTCCAGCCGCCCTCTGTCCGCGCCTTCACCTCGACGAACACCAGGCAGTCGCCGTCCCGAAACACGAGGTCGATCTCGCTGCTTTTGGTGCGGAAATTGGCGGTGAGAAACTTGAGGCCCGCCCGCTTGAGATGCCGCCTGGCCGCCGCCTCGCCGACCCGGCCCCGGCGCAGATGCTCCGGCTCGCGCCGCAGGCCAAGCGCCCGTTTAACCGCGTGCCACAGGCTCATCGGTCGTCGGGTTCGGGAACAGCCCAAGCTGCGGCTGCGGCTTGATCGGCGCGAAGCTGTGCCGATGCACGCGGCACGGCCCCAGCCTGCCCAAGGCGACGAGATGCTCGCGCGTACCGTAGCCCTTGTTCGCGGCGAAGCCGTAGCCGGGGAATTCGCGGTCGAGTCCCAACATGATCCTGTCGCGCGTCACCTTGGCCAAAATGCTCGCGGCGGCGATCGAGTAGCTCAGCGAGTCGCCCTTCACCAGCGCCGTCTGCGCCTGGCCAAGCGACGCCACCGGCCGGCCATCGACCAGCACGTGCCCCGGCGCCTGGGCAAGCGCGGCCAACGCCTCGTTCATCGCCCGGTGCGTAGCCTGCAAGATATTAATCCGGTCAATCTCCGCCGGCTCGACGAGCGCGATGCCAAACTCGAACCCGTCCAGCGACTGCAGCAACTCGAAGAGCGACTCCCGTTTTTTCGCGCTCAACTTTTTCGAGTCGTTCACCCCGGCCAGCGGCTCGGGCAGCCCGTCGCGAATGTGTCCGGGCGAGAACACCGCCGCCGCCGCGACAACCGGCCCGGCCAGCGGCCCGCGCCCAACCTCGTCCACCCCGGCGATGCGCTCGCAGCCCTTGGCCAAGCGCTCCCGCTCGTGCGTGAACCGGTCAAACTCCATGGCTAAACGAACTTGCCGGGGTTTAGAATACCATTGGGGTCGACCGCACGCTTGAACGCCGCATGCAGTTTCCGCGCCTCCGGCGACGTCGCCTGCTCCCACCACGGCAGGCGTGCCACGCCGATGCCGTGCTCGCCGGTGACCACCCCGCCCCACGCCAGCACCTGGCAAAACAGTTCGTCAAGCGCATCTCCGCTGCGCTTGACCTGTCCCGGGTCGGACTCGTCCATCATCAGGTTGACGTGGATGTTGCCATCGCCGGCGTGCCCGAAACAGGCCACTCGAATGCCGTGCTTTTTTTGCAATCGACCGGCGAACCTGAACAGCGCCTCGAGCTTGCCGCGCGGTACGGCGATGTCGTTGTTCAGCTTGGTCAGGCCGGTGTCGCGCAGTGAGTACGAAAACTCCCGGCGCAACTCCCAAAATTTCTCGACGCCCTCGTCGCCGAACCCTTTCTGCATGTGCAGCGGCGAGAACGGCTTGAGCAGCTTCTGCAACTGGCCAAGCTCGCCGCGCACCGATTTTCCCTGCCCGTCGAGCTCGACAATGAGATGCGCCTTGCAGCCGTCGAACAATTTGCTGCCGGTTCGTTCGCGCGCCGCCGCCAGCGTGAAGGCATCGGCAACCTCGAGGGCGGACGGCAAAAAACCAGCCCGAAAAATCGCCTGAATCGCCCGAGCGGCGTGGCGCATCGAGCCGAAGCCCATGCCGATGCAGGCCCGGAACGGCGGCAGCGGCAACAGCTTGAGCGTCGCCTCGGTGACGATCCCGAGCAGTCCCTCGGAGCCGACAAAAAACCGCGCGAGGTCGAAGCCGGTTTTGTTTTTGTGGCAACGCCCGCCGAGCTTCGCGATCGAGCCGTCCGGCAGCACAACCTCGAGCCCGAGTACGTAGTCGCGCGTGACGCCGTACTTGAGGCAGCGCGGGCCGCCGGCGTTGGTGGCGATGTTGCCGCCGATGCTGCAGTCCGCTCGGCTCGCCGGGTCGGGCGGATAATACAGCCCCTTGGCCTCGGAGGCGTCCTGCAACTCCGCCGTGATGACGCCGGGCTGAACCACGGCGACAAAGTCGCTCGCGCTGATTTCGCGGATGCGCTTCATCTTGGCCAAACTCAGCGCGATGCCGCCGCGCACCGGCACGCAGCCGCCAACGTAGCCGAACCCGGAGCCGCGCGCGGTCACCGGGATGCGATGCCGGTTGGCAAACTTGAGAATCTCCGCAACCGCCTTGGCGCTGCGAGGGAAGGCCACCGCGTCGGGCGGGTTTGTGGCAAACCACTTGTCGCCGGCGTGCCGCTCGAGCGTCCGCTCGTCCGTGCGCAGTGCGCCCTTGGCCAAGCGGCGGGCGAGTTGGCCAAGCTGTTTGCGACGGGCGGCTGTCATTCGACCGGGTGACCGCACGATTTCAAAAACTCCCGCGCGTCCGTCTCCCGGTCTTCCGGCACTTGCACGCGGATGCCGCCAACGCCGACCACATAACATTCCACCGCCAATGCGCTGCTCTCGTCGGCGACGAACACATCAAACTCCGCCGCCTCAAGCTGCGACCGAACCAACTGCGCCTCCCCCGAATTGAACGCCCGAAATACTGTCTTGAGTTGCATGATTATTGAACAGCGTTAAACCGCTGCAAATATTGTTCGCGTTCTCCCTCTCCCCGGCCCTCTCCCGCTGGGAGAGGGAGCGTGGCCAAGCGCGTCCCGTTCGATTCCTTCTCCCTCAGGGAGAAGGTGGCCGCAGGCCGGATGAGGGTGAACCACCGGATGTTTTTTTGAAAAGCCACTATAGATCGCCGGGTTAATTAACCTCCACCGAGCGGGCCTCGCGGATTGACTCGAGCACGGCGAACGTCAACCGCATGCTTTGCCGCGCCTCGACGTACGACAGCGGATGATCCGCCTCGCCGCGCAAAAACGTCAGCCACGCAGCCATCTGCTCGGCATGGCCCTTCGAGCCGTACTTGAACTTTTTGCGCGTGTTGCGCTGGTGAATTGTGAGCGACTGGAAGTTGGTGATGTCCGCCACGATGCCGGCGCCGTAAACCGTGCAGTGCTCCTTGGGATAGGTCGTGTCGCCCTCGGCGGAATAAATCAACTGGCCGCTCGAGCCGTCGGCAAACTCGACCTGCGCCGTGACGCTGTCCGGCAGCGGCAGCGCCCCCCCGGCCGGCCAGGTGGTTTGCGCCGTGACGCGCACGGGGCGCGAGCCGAACAGGAAGCAGAAGTAGTCGAGGAAGTGGCAGCCCTCGCTGATGACGCGCCCGCCGCTCTCGTCTTGATTGGCGTACCAGTGGCCGGCATCGAGCTTGCCTGCGAACACGCGGTAACTGGCCGACTTCGGGCCGGGAACACGGTCGAGCTCGCGCTTCAACTCGACGCTCGCCGGGGCGAAGCGGCGGTTGAACCCTACCTGCACACTCTGCGGATGCTCCGCAATCGCCGCATCAATTTCGGCAAGCTCGGCGCGCGAAAGACAAAGCGGTTTCTCGACGAACACATGCCGCCCCGACTTGAGCGCGGCCATCACCATCGGCGCGTGCAGATGGTTGCGCGTACCGATCAGCACCGCGCCGGCGCCCGCCTGGCCAAGCGCGGCCCCGGGGTCGGTCGCCGCCTCGGCGAAGCCAAACTTATCGCGCACGTGATTCGCGCTGAGCGCGGTGTTGTTGACGATCGTGCCAAGCGGAATCCTGCCCTTGAGGCTCGGCAGCAACATCGTCCGGGCGAAGTTGCCCGCGCCGATCACGTCGAGTTGCTCCACCGGCTTGTCCAAGCGCTGGGCCGACGGGATGTCGCTTGGCTCGGCGTTGGGTTTGAGCGCTGGTTGGCCCGGCGCGTCGTCCGGTTCGCCGTACTCCATCACCACGCCGACGTCGCTCGAGGAGCCGTCCCCGAGCGCCTCGTACACCAGCAGCGCGTCGTCGAATTTCACGCGCCGGGTGGTGATCGCGCCGAGGTCGAGTTCGCCCGTGCCCAGCAAATGCAAACAGGCCTGAAAGTTGCGCTGCTCGGTCCAGCGCACGTAGCCGATCGGGTAATCCGCGCCGCCCCACTCGTACGACGGATCGTACCGGCCCGGGCCGTACGAGCGCGAAAAACGCACGTCGAGTTCCTTGTTGGCAAAGATGCGCCACGGCAGCTCGATCTTCGTGATGCCGACATCGACCAAGCGGCCGCGGTCGCGCAACGCGTCGGCGCACTGCTCGATCGGTGCATTGCTGTCTGTACCGACACAGACCACCGCGGCGTCGACGCCGTGGCCGTCGGTCCACTCGCGAACCTCGTTCTGCAAATCCTGCGACGACGAGATTACCACCCGCTCGGCACCCATCGCGGACGCGTGCTCGCGGCGAGACTCGTCGAGGTCCACCGCCATGACGCGCGCGCCGTTTGCCTTAAGCAGGCCGGTAACCAGCAGGCCGACCAGCCCCTGCCCCATCACCAGCACACGGTCGCCAAGCCGCGGCTCGGTCTGGCGCACCGCCTGCATCGCGATGGAGAGCAGCGTCGTGTAGGCCGCCTGCCACATCGGCACTTGCTCCGGCACCCTGGCCACGAGCATGTCCGGCACGGCGATGTACTCGGCGTGGAACGCGCACTCGGCGCCGCCGCACGCCACGCGGTCGCCGACGCGAAAACGGGAGTTGCCTTCATCCACCGCCTCGACAATCCCGGCCGCGCTGTAGCCGAGCGGCGTCGGCGACGAGAGCCGGTTGCGCACTTTTTCGTAGGCGGACTTCCAGCCGATGTTCCTCGCGGTATCGATCACCTTGCGAACCTGATCCGGCCGGGCCTTGGCTTTTTGAAGCAGATTCATCTTGGCCTGCTCGACCTTCATTTTCTCAGTGCCGATCGAGATGACGGAGTGTGTCGTGCGCACCAGCACCCCGCCCGGCGGCGGGACGGGGCGCGGCACCTCCTGCAGTTCCAGCCGTCCGTCTTGATATTGGGCAATCTGTTTCAACGCGCGAAAAAGTTAGCATGCGCCACCAATGGCGTCACCGTAAAGTGACACGCTACTTGGTTTTGTGTTCGAGAATTTTTCCGTTGGGCGTGAGGGTGATTTCGCTCAGGCCGGCGGGGAGCGATGTGCGCGTGGTTTTGCCACTTGGCCAACGGACCTCGATGAGGGACGGCGGCTTGGGCGTCGCCAAGACCTTGGCCAAGCCGTCCTGCGACCCGTAGCCGCTGCCCAGTTGCCACTCGCGCCACGTGCCGCTGGTGGCGTCCGGCGCCTGCCCAAAGTGCAGCCGGGCCGCCGAGCCGATCGCGTCCGGGTTCAGCCTGCCACCAACGAGGCGCACGCGCAGGCCCGGCTTGGCTTTGTTGTTTCGGAACAACCGAGTGCGCCCGCCGCTTTGCGTGACGACGAGGTCTAGCCGCCCGTCGGCGTCGTAGTCGGCCAGGGCGCAGGCGCGTTGGTCGCCGTACATTTTCAACCCGGCCTCGTCGCCTTTCACCGGCGTGAAGTTCGCCTCGCCAAGCCCGCGCAGCCACAGGCCGCGGCCAGCGTCGAGTCGGTCGGCGTCGGTCGGGAACGCGGCGAAGTTCTGTGCGAGGAACAGATCGTCGATGCCGTCGCCGTCTAGGTCGCCCACCGACACGCCGAACGCCGGCGACAACTGCGCCTCCGGTGGCAGCGGCTTCGGCTCGAAGCCTTCCTTGCGATTGAGGAATACCATTGATTGCAACACCGCAGCCGTGACTGAGTGCGCAGCGGCGGGATGATAGTCCATCAACTTCAGCACGCCGGCCTCGGCGTATTCGCGGTGAGACTGAAACACACCGCGCAAGCCGGCGTAGCCGCGAAACAGCGACGGCAGATCGCGGGTCGGCAGGTACTGTTTCAGCCGGTCATCCCACGCGGCGAGGATGAGCGACGTCGGCACGCTGGAGTCGGTGAAATGATAGTAGAGGCGCGGCGGGTTGATGAGGCTCGGGCTCAGCGACGAGTTGAGCCCCCAGTTGGTGGCGACGATGTCGGTGCGCCCGTCGCCGTCGAAGTCGCCGGTGGCCACGCCCTGCCAAAGGCCGGTCAACCCGCCCAGGCCAAGCGACTCGGTCGCCTCGCTGAATTTGCCCTGCTGGTTTTTGAACACACGCACCGGCCCCCACTCGGTCGCGACGATCAACTCGGGAAAAC
>DQOE01000344.1 GCA_015658765.1 Verrucomicrobiota bacterium
ACGAGCCAAAGCCAAAAGTTTGGCTAAATTTAACCGGCGGCCCTTTACGGGGCCGGCGGTTTTCTTTTGGCGCTTGGCGGGAGAATTGCCTTTGTTTCCGCCGGGTTTTTCTACAGACTCCGCGCGTTCTCTGGCCAGCCAAGCGCAACCCTAACCTGAACCATGAGCGATCCGAACGACTCTCTCGCCGCCGAAAAAACCCTCCTCGCGGAGGCCAGCCAAAAACCGCTTCCCGCCCGTATGGGCACTTACGCCAAGTTGTCCGGGCCCGGCTGGCTGCAGGGCGCGATCACGCTCGGTGGTGGTTCGCTCGCTGGCAGCCTTTACATCGGGGTGATTGGTGGCTACGAGCTGCTCTGGCTCCAACCGCTGATGATGATTTTCGGCGTGCTGATGCTCTCGGTCATCGGCTACGTCACGCTCTCCACCGGCGAGAAACCGTTTCGCGCGATCAACAAACACATCAACCCGGTGCTCGGCTGGGGCTGGCTCATCGCCGCGATGCTGGCCAACCTCGTGTGGGCCATGCCGCAGTTCTCGCTCGGCACGGCGGCCATTCAGCAAAACTTCGGCATTCTCGACGACGACAACGGCAAGTACTGGTGCGCGCTGCTGCTCTTTGTCATCGGTGCGGCGGTGGTGTGGTCGTACGACAGCGGTAATAAAGGGGTGAAGGTCTTCGAGATTATTCTGAAAATCATGGTGGCCATCGTGGTGGTGAGTTTCTTCGGCGTCGTCGTGGCGATGTCCGGCAGCCTCGATTGGGGGGCGATTTTCACCGGCTTCATTCCAAATTTCAGCCTGCTCTCCGAGCCGGCGTCCAAGTTCACGGAAATTATCAAGGAATCGAGCGACCCGGGCTACTGGAACGATGTCATCCTCAGTTCGCAGCGCGATCGAATGGTCACTGCCGCCGCCACCGCTGTGGGCATCAATATGACCTTCCTGTTGCCGTACTCGATGCTGCGCAAGGGCTGGGGCAGGGCACACCGAGGCTTGGCCACCTTTGATCTTTCGCTTGGCTTGTTCCTCCCGTTTTTCCTCGCGACGACCTGCGTGGTGATCGCTTCCGCCAGCCAGTTCCACGGGAAATACGACGAAGGACTGCTCGATGCCGGCAAAACCACCGAGCTATCGAGCAGCTTAAAGGGTAAATACCGGAAAAACATCACTCCAAGAGTGGCTGAGTTTACGGAAGAAGGTGAGTTGAAAACTGCTGAGGAGAGCCAAAAGACACACGATGAAACAATTTCAGAAGAAAAGAAGGGCCTTTCAAAAGAGGAATGGAAGAACAAACTACAGGGGAATCCTCACTTGGCCAAGCTGGGGCCTTGGTTTGGTTTGATTAATGACAAGGTGCCGGAAGTGGATCGAAAAATTGCCGCCATGCTAATTAGCCGTGATGCCTTTCAACTGGCCGATTCGCTGGAAAATCTCACCGACAAAAAGGCTGTGTCTCAAACGGTCTTTGGCATTGGGGTAATTGGTATGGCGGTCTCGACCATCATCATTTTGATGCTGATCAACGGCTTCACCGTCACCGAGATGCTCGGGGCCGAGATCGGCGGCATGAAACACCGGATCGGCTCCATCCTGCCCGGCATCACTGGCGCGCTTGGCTTCCTGTTTTTGTGGGATAACGCAGATGCACACTTTTGGCTGGCCGTGCCGACGAGTGTGTTTGGCATGGTGCTGTTGCCAATCGCCTACATCACCTTTTTCCTGATGATCAACAGCAAGAGCCTCATGGGAGATGCACTGCCGCAGGGAAACAAACGCATCGCGCTGAATATCGCAATGCTCGTGGCACTGGTTGCCGCCACCATCGGTGCCGGCTGGTCGATTTGGAGCAAGGTGCAGTGGGCTGGCGTGACTGCGGTGGGCGTGTTTATTCTTGCGGCAGTAGTCGCTCATTTCCTTCGGTCTGGCCGATCGACGGAAAAGTAAGCCGATGGGGCTGCTGGATATTTTTGGTGATAAAAATCCCGAGCCGGGGGAGTCCGGACATTTTGGGGATTACGACCTGCAGGAAGTCGTCAACAGCGGCGGCATGGCCGACATCTGGTTGGCGACCGATCCCGACAAACACCCCGTCGCCGTGCGCCGTCTGCACCCCGAGTTGCGCAGGGATTCCAAGGCCAGGAAACGTTTCGTCCGTGGCTGCGAGATTCTCGCCAAAGTTTGCGACCACAAATTCATCGTCAGTTACATCGAGCACGGCAAAATCAAGGGCGACCATTTTCTTGCGATGGAATATTGCGAGTTCCCGAATCTCAAGATTCTCATTTCACGCTCCGACACTGTGCTCGAGAAGTTCGTCGGCAACATCCTGATCGACGTCGCCGAGGCGCTCGAGCACGTGCACAACTGCGGCTACCTGCACTACGACTTCAAGCCGGAGAACATCCTCGTCAGCCGCAACGGCAACGTCCGATTGTGCGACTTCGACCTCTCCCGCCCCATCCCCGGGAAGCCGACCAAGATGCCGGACAACCCCGGCACGCCGGTTTACATGGCGCCGGAGCAGTTGCGCGGGCGCGAGATCGATCAGCGCGTGGATATCTTCGCCTTCGGCGTGACCATGTACGAGACGCTGACCGGCCAGAAGCCGTTCAACGGCGACACGAGCCGCGAGGTGTTGCTGGCGCAGAAGAACCGCGACTCCCATTTCGCCGCGCCGCGAGACCTGAATCCCTCCATCCCGGCAGCCGTCGAGCGCATCATCCTGCAGTGCATCGAGTTCGATGCCGACAAACGATACCCGCACATCAGCTATCTCGTCGCCGGGCTCCGCAAGGCCCTTTACGTTTAACCCAATCTCATGCCCTACAAAATAATCGGATCAGACTCACGGGAATACGGCCCGGTGGATATCGACGAAATCCGCGAATGGATCGACGAGGGCCGAGCCGATGCCAACACGCTGGTTTGTGAGGTGGATGGCAGCCAGTGGATCAAGCTTCGGGATCTGCCTGAGGTTGCGGGCGCACTTCCCAGGACGGCAGCCGCCCGGCCAAGGGGCACGCTCCAAATCAACTACCTCGTCCCGGCGATTCTCTGCACCCTCTTTTGCTGTCTGCCGTTTGGCATTGCCGGAATCCTGTTTGCCGTCCAGGCCAACTCCAAGGTGCAACAGGGCGACATCGACGGCGCAGCGGCCGCTGCGTCCAAGGCCAAGCTGATGTGCCTCCTGAGTTTCGTGCTGGGCTTGATCAGCCTCATCTGGTTTTTCAGCAGCGGCGAGTTCAACCGGATACTGCAAGAGATGCAGGAAACGATGCCGCGCTGATCGCGGCTACTTGGCCAAGCCGGCCAGCTTGTTGAACAACTCCGCTTTATCAGCCAAGTGCTCCGCTGGGTGATCGTTCGACAGCCAACCGAAACCGTTGCCATAAGCGGGACCGTTGACGACGCAGCCGTTGGTTTGGTTTTCGACGATCTGCGTTTGCCCCTGGCCAAGCGCCGAGTCGCGGTCGCCATCGACCTCGTACTTCCAGCCCAGCAAAAGTGCTTCCGCAAACCACTCGCGCAGGCTGGCGATGATCTTCTGCGTCGGCTTGAGTTCGAGCAGCAGGTCGCCATCGCGGGTGCTGAGTTTGCGCGCGTTCAGCGGCTTGAGTTGGCCGTCGTCGGCCCGTCGAAAAATCTGGCCAACGGCAAAGTCACTCACGGCGGCAGCGTGAAATACCGCGCCCGCGCCTGGCTCCGCCCTGGCCAAGTGCTCCAGTTTTTCAGCCAAGTCTTCTGTGGTTGTAAATTGTTGCAAACCAACGCCTTCAGGCATATCTGTGTGGGTGGCCGCGCGGCCGCGCAGCAGTGTCACCTCGTGGCCGTCGTCGGCCAGGTGCTTGGCCAGGCCGGTGCCAAGTTGGCCGGTCGAGTGGTTGGTCAACCGGCGAACCTGGTCGATTGGCTCGTAGGTCGGGCCGGCGGTGACAATGCAGTGCATGGGGCTTGTCGCTTGGCCAAGCGTCGTCGGTTACGGTAGCGTTTTCGAGGCCATCATCTCGCGCAGCTTGAGTGAGTCGCTCGTCGGCGGTTGGCAGGCGGTGCCTGTGCAGAGGTACACGGCTGACACTTTTTCCTCCGGCAGCGTCTTGGCGAATTCCTCCACCGGCCCGGCGACGCCGAGCACGACTTTGTTGGGTTGATATGCGGCATGCGCGGCGGCGATGAGGTCGCGCGCCCCGGCGGACTTGGGGTCGCCGGTGATCACGGCGCGGCGCGGCTCGTGCACGAGGAAGTCGAGCGCCTGCAAAAGGTACGGCACGGCGCTTGGGCCGTTGGTCATGTTGTCGCTGAAGAGCAGCAGCGACTTTTCGGCCATGTCGGTGAACTCCTTTTGGTCGGTGATTTTCCCGAGCCGAAGCAGCGCGAGCGCGGCGACCGAGTTGCCGGAGGGCACTGCGCCGTCGTAGTCCTCCTTCACCTTCAGGATGAGGTTTTTGGTGTGGACGCTCTGCCAAAAGCCGCCGTTGACCTCGTCGTAAAACTTGGCCTTCATCGTGCCGGCGAGGTCGATGGCAAACTGCAGATGTTTCGGCTCGAGCGTGGTCTCGTACAGGTGTAGCACGCCGTCGATCAGGAAGGCGTAGGCGTCGAGCAACTGCACGTCGTCGCGTTTGCCCTCGCGCCAGCGATGGTAGAGCGTCTTGCTTTCGGCGTCCCACAGTTCGCGCCGCAAAAAGGCGAGGTTCGCCTCGGCGGCTTCGAGGTATTTCGGCTCGCCAAGGATGACTGCGGCGCGGGCGGTCGCGCCGAGCATGAGGCCGTTCCATGAGGAGAGTATCTTGTCGTCGAGATGCGGCCGCACGCGCTTGGCCCGGACGTCGAACATTTTTTGAGTGGCCGAGTCGAGCAGCTTGCGCTCGTCGCCGCTGAGCTTGGGATCGACGATGCTGAGGACGTTCTGGCCCTTGAGCGGATCGGGGTCGCTGTGATCCTCGAAATTCCCGTGGGCCGTGATGCCGTAGCGGCGCTTGGCCAGGGCGAACTCGTCCGGCGTGAGCAGTGACTTCAGTTCGGCCTCGGTCCAGCAGTAGAATTTGCCCTCCTTGCCCTCGCTGTCGGCGTCCTCGGCGGAGTAGAAGCCGCCGCCCTCATGGAGCATATCACGAAGGATGTAGCGGAGAATGTCGCGGGCGACGTCGGCGTGCTTTTTCTCGCCGCTGATGAGGTGGGCGTCGAGGTAGAGGTGGAGCAGTTGCGCGTTGTCGTAGAGCATTTTCTCGAAGTGCGGCACGAGCCATTTCTCATCGACCGAGTATCGCGCGAAGCCGCCGCCGATCTGGTCGTACATGCCGCCGGCCGCCATTTGGTCGCACGTGTGCAGCACCATGCGTATGCCATCCTGGTCGCCGGTGCGGTGGGCGTGGCGCAGCAGCATCAGCGGCAGGCTGGGCCGGGGGAACTTGGGCGCGTTGCCGAAGCCGCCGAAGCGCGGGTCGTATTG